>CAUWIH010000025.1:0-33037 GCA_963558795.1 uncultured Megamonas sp.
GGTAATTCCCCTACAGTCTTATGCTGTGCGTTGCCACATATAAATTGAAACATAAGGCTGTAAATTATTATGAGCATTTCCACTACCAGTATTATTAATTATTGTAGTGTGTCCATGTGTAGCATTTATCCTTCCAGTCATTTTACCTCTTGAGCCTACTCCCTCACCTGAATCAGCAGTTTTAGATGTAATAGAACAAATTCCATGAGCTGTAGCCGAGTCAAGTAATGAGTTATGAAAGTACCCCTCTAATTTAGTAGTATTTATAACTGCATTATGGTTATGAACAGGCATTTCTCCTACAGTTTTATGCTATTCGTTTCCACATGTATACGCTTATATATGGCTGAATATTATTGTGTGCTTGATTAGACCCAATAGTGTCAAAAGTAATATCATGATTATGAGTAGCGTCCACTCTATATTGATATTGACATTTATCTTTGGCTGTGCCACCGCTTATTCCTGCTATGCTACGCATCATTAAAGCTTTGCACATTCCCCATTCATTTGTATCGTTTTTTTGTACAAAAGCATCAAAATCGCCAATTAAACTTTTTGTGCTAATAACACCATTAGGAGTATGTGAAGGCATCTCCCCTACAGGTAAAATAATATTAAGTGCAGTTAATATTATAAATAAAAAGAAGTATTTCTCTATTTTTTATAAACAAAGAAATCCTATAACCATGCAAACTGTTGCTGTTATAGGATTTTTAAGTTTTAGAAAAATGTTATTTTTAGTGTTTTTTCTAGTAACAATTAGTAACACAAATAGAGTGTAAATAAAGCTTATATTTAAGGCTTAATTTAACTTATACGTAACTTAAAAGTATCACTTAATTTTATTAATTGCTTTGCGTAGTTGCCTAATATCTTTGTGTGTATAGACGCCGTTAGTAACATCACTGCACGCATGACCTAATATTCTACGTTTAGCATTATAGTTTACTTCTGCGTTATCCATCAAAGTTGCGCAGGTATGGCGACAGTCATGGGTAGTATGTTTGGCATTAATTGTCAGCATAATCTTATCCCATAAGGTGCAATAAGTGCTGTAATTATAAGGGTTTTCGGTATTATCAGAAATTAGATACTTACCAAGTATATTCATTCTGTTATAAATCAACGGAAAAATCTTTTCATGTATGGGAATTAATCGAATACCACTTTTAGTTTTAGACTTAGTAATTTTAATATATTTTTGCCTTAAGTATATATTATCTTTGGTTAACTCCAAAAGTTCTCCTATTCTCATGCCTGTATAAATCAGGATTAATACAGTATCGACACCTTCAACATGGATATTAGACCAAAGCTTATTAATCTTTTGTCTTGTAAAAGGTTTATGTGGTCGTTTCTGTTTATTTTTTCCTAAGTTTAAAAGCATAACATAATTTTTATCTACGTATTCCATCATTAAAGCATACTTGAACATTAAACTAAGAGTAGAACGGATTTTCTTGCCAGTGCTGTAGGAAAGTCCTTTTCTTTTAACTGTATCAATTACATCTTGTAGATGATAATATTTAATTTTTTTTAATGGTATTTCATGTAAAGGTAGACAATGTTTATAAGAATTATGGTAACTATTTATAGTGCTTTTACTAGGTTGGTGTCTATCTATATAAAAAGGTAGCCATCTATAAAACAATTCTGCAAAGGTAATTTCATGTCCATGCAAAACACGATTATTCTTTTTATTGTAATCAGCAGCGTAAATTTCCGCTTCAACTTGCGAACAGAAATAGCCCATAGCTTTTTGTTTGCTGTTTTTTGTAATAACAAAAACAAAAGGTCGCCTCCGATTACCGCTTAATTTTTTAATACTTCCATATCCATTTGGTTTTCTCAATTTAATCACTCCTAAAAATAAAATTTAGGAGAGTATATCACAGAAAGGGTTGATAATATGAATTTTATTTTATGTGACTGTAATTCAAATTTATGTAAAGAATGGCAACGATATTTTGAAAATGAAACGAAGGTAAAAGTTATTTGTGATGATTTTAGAAATGTATCTGAATATGATTGTGTAGTAAGTCCTGCAAATAGCTTTGGATTTATGGATGGCGGTTTTGATGGTGCACTTATAAATTACTTTGGACATGAGATGATGAAACGTGTACAAGATAAAATTAAGGAAGAATATGCAGGTGAACAACCAGTAGGAACTTGCTTAATTGTAGAAACTGGTAATAAACAACACCCATATCTTGCACATACGCCGACGATGAGAATACCACGAATTATTAAAGAATATGACACGGTTTACAGTGCTATGCGAGCAATGCTTTTAGCAGTGCAAAAACAAGGAAATATTAAAACTGTTCTTTGTACTGGATTAGGGACATCAACGGGGCGAGTTCCAGCATATGTAGCAGCTAAACAAATGTATTTAGCTTACAAAAGTGTATTTAGTCCACCAAAACAAATTAACTGGCGTACTGCTATAGAAATAGAAACAAATATTATAAATAGCACTATATTTTAGGAGCGTGATATAAATGGCAAATATGAAAGTTTTCCAAATTATGAAAGATGAAGTATTGATTATTAATGAAGATAAACAATACTCCGATACCGTAGAAAATTTTAAAACTGATAGCGGATTATCTTTAAATAATTTAAACGAAGTTATTTACGATAATTACCAAGAATGTTGTGTGGTAAATAAAGAGTTTAAAAAATATCCTAATAATGATTTTGAAGGATATATCAATAACATTGACACTTATATTTCTGCTAAAGAAAAAAGAGAATATGTTCCACCAAAAGAGCTAACTCCGGAAGAACAACAAGAACAAGCTCGCAAAGAATTAGATAATATCTATAATGAAAAATTTAAAACAAAAGATAATGAAATTGTAAATGCGGTGGTTATTCTTCAAGACCAAACATACGTAGACCAATTAAGAGGAGAGCGAGCAGCCTTAACACAAGAGTATATACAAAAAAGAGGTGCTTTATAATGAAATGCTTTTTATGTTTAAGAGGTAACGTTAACAGTGAGGGTATTTGCGATAATCCTAATTGCGCTAGACATAAACCGTTAAACCCACCAAAAGAAACTAAAGCTAAGGATGAAAAACATGATTGAAATAAATGGTATGGATATTGAACTATCTAAGGGCGATACGTTTGATGTTATATTTCAAGTTGAAAACTATATAATAAATCCTACTGATAAAATAACATTTACGGTAAAACAGTCTTGTATAAGTACAAGCCGGATATTAATAAAAAAAGAGTTTACGGATGTTACAGATAATACAATTCATATTCTTATATCTGCAAATGAAATAGAAAAAATAGGTAGTGGAACTAAACTATATGACCTTTTTATTCAAACAGAAGAAGGCAACAGAATAACTCTTATGAAACCGGCAAAACTTCATTTATGTGAGGTGGTGCATGCATTATGAGTGCTATTGTAAAAATAATCGTAAATACAGCAACGGCATCACCGCTTACCGAAGGAAGCTTAAACAAAGTAAATGATTTAGTAAATCAAGCTCAAGAGGTTTTAAAACAAACGCAAAGCACAGCAAATAAAGCCGCTGAAAGTGCTAATAATGCCGCTAATAGTGCAGACAGTGCAAAAGATAGTGCAACGTCAGCATTTGCAGCAGCAGCTCCACTATGGAATGATGGAAAAACGTATAACCCTCCTGACGTAGTAGCCGGAAGTGATGGTAATACTTATAGATGTATTAAAACCAACATGAATACAAACCCTGTTGGCGGTGACGGTACAAATTGGAAACAAATAACATATAACGCCGATGGAATAATAACGTTAGATAGTGAAAAAAACGTTACACCGTTAACAGATACAACAGGAAATATTGTTCCTAATAGCTTAGGTGGTAACTTAGGAACAATGAATAAATACTGGAATAATATATATTCCAATAAAATAAACGCTAAAAGCATGGAAATAAATGGGCAAGATATCGAAACACTAGCAAATGGTGGGCGAACCATTCTACAAAGAAATACAACTTATGCAGTCGGTGAAGTTGTATATTCTCCTTATTTTGCAAGTTGGATGTATGCAGAATGTATTCAAGCAGGAACAACAAGCGATGTAAGGCCTTCTAGTTTATATCCAACAACAGAAATAGGAGCCACCATTGACGACGGCTCTAGTAAATGGATAACTCGTCATATACATGATGGCCACGTTAAAAATGAAGTGTTTATTTTAAGTGGTGCGAACTTCGATGGAGATGGTTTTTTAATTCATCCTGTATTAAATATAAGCGTTAAAGACGTGCATATTTGTGACGGAACAAACGATACTCCCGACCTTAGAGGAAAATTTATTATTGGTGCAAATGATACAACATATAAAGAAAATGCTACCGGTGGGGAAGAAACACATAAATTAACAGTAGAAGAATTACCACCTCATAAACCAAATGTATCAATTGGGTCGGCAGGTGGACATAATCATAAATATAGTGCTATATGTAAACCTTTTAGATCTCGGTTTCTGACAAGAGAAAATAATAGTCCAAATAATGTTTTATACGATGAAAATACTACTTCATGGGATGGGGAACATACACATCCTATTACAGTAGGAAATGTTGGTGGAGATAAGCCACATAATAATATGCCTCCTTATTATGCTTTAGTTTATGTAAAAAAAATAAAATAGAAAGAAGTGATTAATATGCAGGATTTTTATACAGGAATAATGCAGTTTTTTCGAACGCTTATACCAGTGCCAATGGAAATTCAAGTGGGAACATGTTTTGCTACAATAGGTACTATGTTTAATTACTTGTGTGGCGGTTGGTCGAACCTGTGGGAAGCTATTCTTTTATTAATGGCATTAGATTATATTACAGGTATGTTATCTGCCTGGATAAACCCTAATAAGAAATTAGACAGCAGAAAAGGTTGGCGAGGATTAGCAAAAAAGGCTGTCATCGTCATTATTATTATGGTGGCACATACCGCAGATATTGTTTTCAATCAAGGTACTATCACACGAGATATTGCAATTTTATTTTATATTGCTAATGAAGGCTTAAGCATATTAGAAAATGCTACAAATTGCGGTGTACCAGTGCCAACAAAATTAAAAGAAAACCTAGCTCAATATGCCATGCAAAAAGAAAAGATTAGAAAATAAAAAGAAGGATTAATAATGCAAGAACAAGCAAGAAAAATTGTAATGGAATATTTTAATTCTCATGCAGATAAAACAGATAATAAACAAATTACATTAGATGATGTTTATGTAGTTTGGTTTTCCAAAACATTGCAAAATTGGAAAGCATTAGTTAGTACAAATGTTTCAGACGGTCAATATTATGAGATTACTCATAATGGAGATAAAAATGAAACTTACGTAGATGTTTATAAAAAATGGGAAAATTACACGGTTAATGGAGGTAATTAATGATGAAAGTAATTGATATTTCTGGTTGGCAAAAATGGATCGATTGGCAGGCAGTAAAAGACGCTGGAATTGAAGGTGTTATTCTAAAAATAGGAGAACATTATAAACTTGATGAAAAGTTTATAGAACATGTAAATAACGCTGTAGCGTATGGATTACGCTATGGCGTTTATTATTATGCTCATGCAAATTCTATTGATGAAGCAATAGACGAAGCAGTTTGGGTAGATAAACAAATTAAAACATATCTAAATGGGAAAAACCCGCCGTTGGGTATTTGGTATGACGCTGAAGATAAATCTTTACTACAAAGTAACATTAACCCAGCTTATATGATTGGTAACTTCATCAACAAACTAAATGAATTAGGTTATAACTATGTAGGGTTATATAGTTCGTACAACTGGTTAACCAATATCATTGATATCGACTTACTTGCCGACTATATTCCAATTTGGGTGGCACAATATGGATACCCGGAAAATAGCTTTGCAATGGAAAATCCAGACCGTACATGCAAAATATGGCAATACACTGATAATGAAAAAATTGGCAATATGAGATTAGACTGCAATATTTACTATGAATAAATAATAAAGGAGATATTTAGCATGATTAAAACTATTAAACTTGTAAGCAAAGAACCAATTGAAGGAATTACAAAAGCAAAAATTAAGGATATCTTTGCAACGTCTAAAAATCCTAACCAGGTACTTTTGGACAACATACCTGAATTTTGCTTTATGCAAGGCGATGTACTTTATTTTACAGGACTTAGAACGCTCAATCCTAATATTGAAGAATTAGAGGTAAATACACTTGAATGATGTACTCACTAAGATTAAAAAATATAAATATATTATTATTGGCGGTATTATTATCGTGGTTTTATATGTGTGCAGTCTGTGGAGCGACAGAAAAGACTTATACGATAACGGAGAGCCAACTGACGCAATTAGAAACGAACTTGACCGAGCTGAAGGAGCAAAACAAAATATTGCAGGAACAGCTTCAGATGTCGAAGGAACAAGTACAAAGCTTGAAAACGCAATCAATACAGCTACAAACACAAGTACAGACTTTGACAAGCTCATTGACGAATGCACAAGCATTATTAACGCAGTACGAAAACAACCAGCAAATTAATAAACAAACTAATTATGCCGTTGGTTTTGGTATAGGAAATAATGGTATAGCCGTATCCGGGGATATAAAAAATACATGGATAGTTATTGATGACAAAACTGTTATCGTTGGTTATAAGTTTAAATTTTAATATGTAGTTAAGTTGAGAAATACCATTTTTCCAACGTTGGAAAAATGGTATTATCTTCTTTTTATTAAAAGAAAAGCATATTGGGGGAAATATAAATGCACACGTTAGAAGAATGGATAAAAATATATGAAGACAAAACAAAAGAAAAATTTTATCCAAAAGAAGGATTTAAATTATTTTTCTTACCTTCTCGTGGTTTTTGTGAAATAAAAATAACAGATAATCCATATATGTTGCAGATATATCAACTGTGTGGTGATGGTCATTTTTGGAAAGATTTTGCTGATGGAATGGCTCAGGGCTTAGGAATAAAAAAAGCTGGTAGTCTATGTATAAGAAAAAATATATTGGCTTATATTAGATTTTGGGGATATAAGATTATAAAAAAAGAGCCACTGTCTGATGGCTCTTTTGTTTATATAGGATTAAATAAAGAAGGTAAAGTTGCTAGATTTTCACCGGTATTTATTCACAAAGATAAGACTAGACGCTCATATATGGTTACGTGGGAGGTGTAAAAACAATGAAATACTTAAAAATCAATATTCAGTTATTTAAGGGTAAAGGTGGAGGAAGTAGCGTAACAAACGTTCAAGCCTATCAACCAACAGAATATGAATTACAATTGCAAAAAACACAAGCAGATTTAGCAAATAAATATGCTCCTAATGCCTCTTGGCTCAATGATACGGCAAGAAATTTATTACAAAACTCATTGGGTGCCGTACAAGTTGATTTTGGTAAATTAAATAGCAATGCACAAAACCAAATAAATCAATCTAATCAAGCTAATCAAGCATTAGCAAACGGTCAATTACCACAAGAAGTAATGAATAATATAACTCAAAACGTTTCTAACATGGCACAAGCTAGTATGGGAAACTTAATGAATAACTTAGCAAATAGTGGTGTATTAAATAGTTCAGTAACTTCTACAGGGATGAATGATATTTCTAAGAACGTAGCAAATACAATATCTCAACAACAACAAAATTACATGAACACATTAAATAATATTAACAATAATAATATTACTAATGCCACTGCTGGGATTACTGCGGCGTCAGGTGCACAAGAAGCAGCACAACAACCTGCACTTAATTTATGGAATGCTTCTACAGGCCTTGCAGGTTCAGGAAATTCAACATTAAATGCACTAGCTGGTAAAGGAACAACAACTACAACTCAAACGCAAAACAGCGGTGGCGGTGGTGGATTACTAGGTGGTTTGTTTGGTGGCTTATTCTAAAAATTAGAAAGGATTTATATTATGGCTAATAATTATAACAACAATGGTCAAGACTGGTATAACCAAAGATTAAATACTATCTCTAACATGATGAGTATGCAAAAAGCAGACCCTAGTTATTTAGCAGGTGCTTTAATTTCTCAATATTTTTTAAGACCTCAGATACAAGAATACATGCAAAACAAATGGGGAGAAGACCCAAATAAAAGTGTTGCAAATACAAGCAACGCAAATAGCAATGCTATCACTTCAATGAGTAACGACCAATTAAAAGAAGTTATGCAACCTCAATACACAATGGATACAGACAACGCATTGACTTCACTTGCTTTAGATAAGTTAGCGAAACCGCAAACACAGGCAGAAACTAACGAAAATAACAATAATATTATAAATAAAGCCGTAACCCAGCAGGCACAACAACAAAATATCGGTGCTATGGGTAAT
The DNA here is from genome assembly GCA_963558795.1 of uncultured Megamonas sp. Taxonomy (GTDB): domain Bacteria; phylum Bacillota; class Negativicutes; order Selenomonadales; family Selenomonadaceae; genus Megamonas. The sequence continues at coordinate 8,389 of CAUWIH010000025.1, forward strand.
GTTTTAAACGACCTTGTTCCTGATAATTCAAATGCTATTACGTCAAGATTAGCAGGGCAACAACAAATGGTACAACAAGCTGCAAACGAAGAAGAAGCCAAAAGACAACAACAAGCTCAGTTGTTAATGAAAGCTATTAATAGCAGTTTTGGTGGCGTTTCCCCTTTTGATAAAGCCGTCTCTCCTGATATAGGGGAGATGGCTACATCTCCTTATAAAGGAAAAAGTATGGAACAAATGATATACCAAACAATTATTGACGCTAAAAAAGATTGGCAGATAGCCAATGAAAAAGACGATGCCGAAGGAATGAAAAAAGCTGAACAATCAGCACAAGCCGCTAGAAGCTTAGCAGAAGTAAACGGTATAAAATTAGACGTTGCAGGTCAAAATAATAGTATTGAAGATATGCAAAATCGTCTAAGTAAAATAAAAGATTATGAAGTAGCTGACGACGAAATAAGAAATCAGTTACTAAACAATATCTTAAAAACAAAACAAGATTATGCTATCGCTCAAAAAGATAATAACCAAGCCGGAATGAATGACGCTAACACAGAGGCTAATGTTATTAGAAGAATGGCAAAAGAAGCTGGTATAGACGTGTCAGAGGGAGACTCAGACGTAAGCATTGATAATCTTATAAAAATGATGAATGAAGAACAACAACATCAACAACAACTTCAAAAAGAGAAAGAAGAAAATAGACTTTATAATTTGTCGCCACAAGAATTATTAAAAACTCCGGAAGCAAGTATATCCCCTAACGAGTTTTATCAACGAGCGTATAAGGACGCAATAAATAAACGTATCCCGGAATATATGGCACGTCAAATAGCGTCTGATAGAGCTAGTGAATACGAAAGCAGATACATGAACATATTACAATCCATGATGGGAAGTTTAGGGGTAAATCAAGATGGTTCTATAAACAACTTAGGTGAAGCTTATTTATCTAGGGCAATAGCGGCAAACAATCCTGAATTTGCTCAATTATATATGAATCAATTTGCGTCACCTCGTGATAATTACGCATATAATCAAGCGTTACAAAAAGCGGCAATCCAACAAAAATATAATCAAGATAATATAAATCTTAAGAGTGCACAAGCCATGGCTTTAAGCGACCGTAAGTTTGGCCAAAGTTTAAAATTAAAACAATTTGAAAACGAATTAGATAGACGTTCTAAAGAATATTTAATGAAAGTTGGTGTTGAAACAGATGGTATGAAAGAAGCTCAAAAATATAACATCAGAAATAGGGCTATCAATGAATTAAAAGCTAGAGGATATAATATTACTCCTGAACAAGAAATGGCTTATATTGCCACAGGTGGTTTTGGTGGTGGTGAAGGTGGCTCCTCCGGAAGTTCTCCCAAAAACGAAAAAGCTCCTGCATGGTCAAGACCGTTAGCAAGTGGATATGACAAAGCTAAACAATCATTAGATGGTGAAGACATTGACAACTTTAAAAATGAAGTAGCAAAATATGCACCAGAAATGGACGAAGAAGATAGAACGTATGCTAATTCAATGATATTAGCCCTTGAATTTTTAAGAGAAAAAGAAGCTGGAAATGAAAATATGGCCGCTGAATATTTTGCTGGAATACCTGATTATTATAGAAAAGTATTACTTCCAGGATATTAAGAAAAGGAGTGTATATTATGTCTAAATTTTTACAGAACTTTATAAAAACAACAGGTCCTGCTGGAATATATAACGAGGAAGAAGAAAAAAAACGACAAGAAGAAAATGAGTCTACTTTAGATAAAGTATTTGATACCACTGGTGATATAGCCAGCGGTATTTCTAATAATTATAATTGGATAAAAAACACCTTAAGCGAGAATTTACCAGAAGGCGTTCAAAATACATTAGCACCATTTGGTGATACTTCACCATTAGCATTATTATTTGCTGGATTAGCTGGCTCTAATGAACTTGAACATAATATGGAAAAAACATATGCACCAACTGCTGCTGAATATAATTATAATTTTGGCAAAGGAGCTGTTAGTGGAGCAAGTTCTGTAGCTGGCGGTATCGCTGATATATTCGGTGCAGAAAAAACAGGGAATGAATTTAATGCTATCACTAATTTAAACAAAAGAGATAATGAATATAGTGGAGCAGATAATATTTTATCGCTAGATTATTTAACTAATCCATCTGGCTTGACTTATGATATTGGTAATATGGCAGGTTCAATGGCTGCATTATATCCATCTTCATTTTTGGCACCAGCTACAAAAGTAACATCAGCAGCGCAGACATTAAAAAAATTACCATTTTTACGTGGTTTAAGTAATGATGCATTAGAAACAATGGTAAGAGGCTCTATAACATCTGTACCTGAAAGTTTATCTGAAGGTGGTAATGTAGTAAGACAAGCAAAAGAGGAAGGATTAAATAATCCGTTTTTACGTGGTTGGACAACCGCTGGGTTGAATTTGCCAGCATTGGCAATATCGAATGGACTTGAATATGGATTATTAGGAGGAAAATTATTTAAACCTGTTGCGGTAGAAGGAGAAAGTATTCCTAAAAGATTGATTAAAGGAACATATCGCTCTGTACCAGCAACAGCAGCAACATCGCTTCAACAAGGCTTAGAAGAATATGTACAACAAGGTATATCAAATGCACAAACAGATAAAGACTGGGGATTATTACCATGGAACGCTAGTCAAGACCAGCTTGATTCTTTACTTATAGGAACGCTTACAGGAGCACCAATGAGCGGAGCTGCTTCTTATACAAGATATGTAACAGACCAAGGTGTACCAAAAGGCGTAGAAAATGAAAAAGCATGGGAAGCTGCAAAAATCGCTGCTGATGATATAGGACGACCAGATTTAACAAAATATATTTATTCACAATGGGCATTAGAAAGTGGAAGATTTACTGCTGGAAATGCTAACAGAACTAATAATTTTGCTGGTTTAAAAAGAACGGATACTACAGCAAATGAGTTACAAAGCTTTAATTCAATAGAAGATTTTGCTCATGAGTATGCAAAACAAACTTTAAGCCATTATGATTTATCCAATGTGGAAAATGGAAAAGACTTTGCACATGTATTATATGATAATGGATATTTTTCTTCTGACCCTAATGAGTATGGAGCGAATATCGAAAGCATTGCTAGTGAAATACAAGATGACGGATTACCAAGATATAATATGCACATATATGATTTATCTGTTCAGCCAGGAATAGAAAGACAAATAGAAGGTCTTACACCTGCGTTTAAAACTGCATTACCATATATTGGCGGTATTCTTGATGATATGGGTATGGCAGAAGGTTCAGCAATTTCATCAGCATATAGAACACCTGAACATAATAAAGAAGTTGGAGGCGTTGAAGGTTCATATCATACAAAAGGAGATGCAGTAGATATTGTTTTACCAGACGGAATTACAGACGAACAAGCACAAGCTGTAAAAAAACGTTTTGAGGATACAGGAGCTTTTGAAGATGTATTATTCCATGACGTAGGAAGCGGATATCATTTACACTTAGAAGGATATAAAGGTGGATTAGGAACAAAAGGTAAAACAAGTGTAGCAGAAGCAAGCGTACAATTCGATAATTCTATTTTAGACTTTGCTAATGATATGCTTAATAATGCTGATGGCGAAACAACAGAATTTTTTAAGGATAAAACGATAATAGATGGAAAAGGCAATAAAATATTTAAAGCTACTGATGATAATTTAAGAGCATTAATTAAACGTTATCCAGGAATAAATGATAAGATTTTTGATTATGTTAATAGTAGACAAAAACAAAACAATGGACCATTAGCTCAATTAGTTAATACAGCTAAATCTTCATCAAATAAAAATAAATCTACTAATAATAAAATTCAAATGGAAACTCCTAGTCTTGACAGATTACGTGAGTTTGCAAGACAACGAATTAAAACAAGTAGAAATCCAGAAGAAATAACTAAATTACAATCATTATTTAAAAATAACAATGAAGATAGTAATTTCATAGATGACCAAAAAGCAAAACAATATTTAATAAATAATTATGCTAATGAAATAGTTAATAATCAGCAAGTACAGCAAAATAACAATGTTGACAATAATGCACAAAAAGTTGAGCCTACATTAACAGCGAATAATATTCTACAAAATAAAATTCTTAATCCAATTCAGCTTGCTAATCAAACAAGAATAGAAGCTAGAAGAAATAAATTAATTAAAGGTGGTATTGAGTTTGCAAAAAATTTCACATTACCACCACAAGTGTATGGTTCATATAAAACATACCAGGAAAAGAAAAGACGTGAAATTGAACAGCAATATGCTAACGATATTTATAATGATACAGAAGTACCAGCAAGCGTAGGAACGCAGGCACGAAAAACAGAAAATCGCGGTAGAACAAAAGCTAATAAAGATATATTAGATAAATTTAGAACTACTGAAAATCCAATTTTAAAACAAGGATACATTGATAAATTAGCTGAAAATATAAGTGATATGTTCTCTAGTAGTTATTCACCTAAAAATAATAAAGATTCATTAAAAAAATTATCTGATTTTATAAATGCTGAAAGTAGAAGAAATGAATTTTTAAAACAATTGACAGAAGAAGAACAAAATGTATTAATGTATCTTGACTATACTTTTGAAAATACAGGCAAGGCGTTTAAAGATGTTCTTCAAGAAGCGGAAAACGAACGTAAAAAAATAATAGATAGATACAAAGATATTTTACGTTCACAAATGAAGCAAGGTGTAACACCTCGTAGCGTTGCTTATAATAGAGAAACTGGAGAATATATAAATAGTCCAAGTTCATCTAATAATTATCAATGGTATAGAGATATGACCGCTAATGGTACACGTCGTATTGGTAAAAAAGAACTTGAAGATAATTTAGATTATATCGCTGTAGAACACTTAACTGATGGATACTTTGACCCTCAATATGGCTGGCAAATACCAGGTGGCGGCGATGAAGAATTTCATGAAATGGAGGATACAATAAATGTACTTAACTCAATCGCAACAAAAGCAGAAGCCTACGAAGCAGAACGTTTCATATCAACAAAAAATAAAAGAGGCATTGCAAATAATAAAGGGAATGTGCAGCAAACAAAACAAACAGAAAAAATAGATTTAATAGGTTTAAAAGCTGTAACACAGGGATTATTAAATCGTTTAAGTGAAGCAAAAGAAAATGGAGAATTACAAAATCCTTCAAGCGTAAATATCAAAAAAGTAGAAAAAGATATTAATAGCGATAACTATGCTAAACAAAAGAAAGCTATTGATTTCATTGGTAATAAATTAGATGAAGCATTACCAATTGAAGAAAAACAATCTATAAAGGAAAATATTTCAAAAACAATTTCTAATACATCTGAAACGGATATTTCTTCAAACAAAAATCAAAAAAACAAACGTGAAGCTATACAATATTCATATTTAAAAAGTAAAGCTATTATTGATGGAAAAGAACAAAATGTAGAGATAAAGATATTTACGGATGTTAATGGTAATAAATATTATAATCATGTCTTACCGGAAGAAGAAAATAAAAAAAGAAGCTTGTCCGTGTATCCGGCGCAAGCTCCTGAAAGGAACGGCATTCCGGCCATAAGACAACAAGCTTCTTCTAATAATAGTATATCGAAAAGTGAAACTACTAACAACACTAATCATGTATTATCAAATGAAGAAAGTATAAAAAAAGAAGATAAAAAAGACAATTTATCAAAATTAGCACAAGGTTATGTAACTGAAAGTGGTAAAACTTTAGCTGAAGCTGATGAAAATGAATTTATCATTAAACCTGATGGTAGTAAGGATTTTGGAGAAATCACAGAAGAGATATCAAAAGCTACTGGTGGAGAATTAACACCAGGGAAAATTCGACTTCGTGTTGGTAATGAAAAACAAGGTTTAATCCATGCTAAAAAGCACGAAGAACAAGCAAAATCTGTTGGTTATAGTTCTATTGAAGATATGATATCTGATGTAGCTAAAAATTTTGACGCTATTTATAAACGAGTAGAAAAAGATGGAAAAAGAACAAGTTATTCTTTAGTTAAACATGCTGAAAAACAGGAAGATAAAAATGCTGTAATTCCTATCTATTTTGATATAGTTAGTGATAGTAATGGTTATTATATTGTTATTACCGCTATGCCTAAAAGTGATAAATCATTAAAAAAACAAACAAAAAAAGAAGTATTGATTTATAGCAAAAAGGGCATAGATATTGCCACCACTTCCAACGGCAGTGCAGTTCGATACTCGCCTAACAATAACGTTGGAGTTAAAACGAGCAGTCTCCCAACATCTGTAAAATCAAATACTTCTTTTACTAATATTATAGCAAATGAAGATATTAACAGCAATGAAGATGTGATACAATTAAAAGAAAATAAAAAAGCTGATACTGAAAGCGTTAAACCAAATGAAGAAAAAGTAGACTTTGGAGAAACAGAAACTGCCGGTAATGAATTAGGAGAACTTTTTGGATTAAAAAAAATTAGCGACAAGAAAAAAGAAAAGCACGCTAAAAAAAGAATACAAATTGTAGATGATAGCGACGAAGCCATAAACGAATATAAAGAACAAATAAAAAAAGCTTTGAGTAATATGTCTGCTAACCCAATGTTTAATCCTGATTTATTAGTTCCTGGATTTAAATTAGCAACAGCTTATTTACAAAGAGGTATAAATAATTTCAGTGAATTTAGTAAAACTTTAATCGATTTTGTTGGAGATGATATCAAACCATGGGTGAAATCATTATGGAATATGTCAGCGTCTTATCAAGGTAATGATTTAGACGAGAAGAAACTTATCGGTGCATTTAAATATGTAGGAGCTAATTGGCAACACGGAGAAAAGAATTTAACAAGAATAAAATACCATTTTATTGATATGTTCGGAAAAGAACAAGCTCAACCAGTTATGAAGTATATCGAAGTTGCTTATAAAGGTGCAGAGGCTTATTTCAATCCAGATACACCTGTGGTACAATTAAAAGAAATTGATAATATAGAGGTGAAAGAAAATGTTAATGGCCGCACCAGCAATGATACTGAACGAGATAGCGAAGGGAACAATAAAAACCCAGTGGGGGCAGATAATGAAAGCGAAGGATCCGTTAGAAGAAATGGAGAAGAAAATAACGGACAGACTTCACAAGACAGAAAAGGACAGCGTAGTATACGCGTTCAGTCTAGTAGCTCCGATACTAGCAGAACGACTAGCAATAGCACAGTTCGCAAAGAAAGTTCCACAAATACGAATAGAAGCACCAGAGATACTAACTTACCAAGAAGCATTAGAGATAGCTATGAGGGAAGTACCGTATCTGACGAAGGAAGAACAGAACCAATTAATAAATCTTTTCAAGAACGACAGCTCAATGAAGGAGATTTATTAAAACCAAATAAAGTAAATCAAAAAGAAAAGGCAAGTAGGCTTGATGATATTAAGCACGACTTGCCTATTTTATTGCCCGAACAACAAGGTGATGTATTATTTGCGGAAGAACGTCTTATTGAAAATCAAAAGCCTGGTGTAATGTTTACTAATGGTACAGGAACAGGAAAAACATATACAGGGCTTGGCATATTAAAAAGATTTGTAAATCAAGGTAAAAAGAATATTTTAATTGTTACTCCTAGTAATGATATTAATAAAGAATGGATAGATGCGGCTAAAAAGGGTTTTGATATTGATATAATTCCACTAGAAAACGTACAAGATGTCGGAAAAGAAGTTGTTGTTACGACTTATGCTAACATGGGATATAATAATAATCTTGTTAATAGAGAATGGGATTTGGTATTATGCGATGAGTCCCATCGTTTGATGAGTAGTGAACAAGCAAATGTTACAGCGTCATTAAATAATCTAAGGGCATTAACTTATAATCACAATGGTTTAAATGAACGTTTTACTAGAATAAAAGCTGATGAATATAAAATGCTTAATAATTATACAGATAAAATAAAATCAGGAGAAGCTACAGAAAAAGAAAAGAAAGCTAAAGATGATTTGGTTGAAAAATTATCACATGAAAAAACAGAAATGATTAAACAATGGCAGGAGATAAAGGAAGAAGATAAGCCAAAAGTAGTATTCTTATCAGCAACTCCATTTGCATATGTCCCAGATGTAGACTATGCTGAGGGATATTTGTTTAATTATAATCAAAATCAAAATAAAACATCTGCATATAACGCTCCTAATGCACGTGAAGATTTCTTTATTAAACATTTTGGCTATCGTATGAGATATAACAAGCTCACAAAACCTGATGCCGACGTAAATACTTCTCTTATGGAAATGGAATTTCATAAATCACTTGAAGAAAGCGGAGCATTATCCGGTAGAATATTAACAACAAGTAAAGACTATGACAGGGGCTTTATTTTAGTTGATAGTGGCGTTGGGGCTAAAATAGATGACGGACTAGATTTCTTAAATGAAAATCATAAAAAATATGATTTGTTAGACAATCTTGTGAGAAACAAGTTAAAGGGAAATAGAACACGTTATATCTTAGAGGCAATAAAAGCAAAAGCTGCTGTTAATCTAGTAAAAGAATATTTGAAAAAAAATAAAAAGGTAGTTATTTTCCATGACTTTAAGAAAAATGAAGCAAGTAATCCATTCGTTTTAAGTAAAGAAGATTTTATGTACCTTGATGAAGATGGAAGGACTGTGTTCAATAAAGAAGCTTATCAGCAATATGTGTTATTTAAAAATGAACGTCCGGACTTATTGAATTTAGATTTAAAAGACTTAACGTCTCCGATAAATAGATTTATGGATAACTTCGGCAATAAAGTTGGTATATATAACGGTAGCGTAGACAAAAAGACAAGATCGAAACTAATAAAAGATTTTAACAAAGACGATAACGGATTAAATGTAATATTAATTCAAAGAGCGGCAGGAAAAGAAGGTATCAGCTTACATGATAGAACAGGTAAAATGCAACGTGTTTTAATTGATTTAGGTTTGCCAACAAGACCTACAGACGCTATTCAATGTGAAGGCCGTATATATCGTGTAGGGGTAAAATCAAACGCAATATTTAGATATTTAAATACAGGTACTAATACCGAAGCCTATATCTTTTCATCTGTAATTGCAGAACGTTCATCAACAGCGGAAAATCTAGCATTAGGTGAAAAAGCTAGAAATTTAAAAGAGTCATTTATTGAGGCATTTGAAGAAAGCAGAGATGGCGATGGTTGGAAAAAATATTTGCCTAATAGTAAAACAGAAGGTACGGGCGGTGTACAAAGAGATAGACAACAACAATTAAATATTACTCCTTTTGAACGAGCTAAAAGTTATTATTATGCTAACCAAAAGAAAACAAGCAAAAATAAAGCCAGAGAAGGCGTAGACTATTATCCTACTCCAGAACCTATCGGATACAAGATGGTGGAATTTGCTGATATAAAATCTGGCGATAGTGTACTTGAACCAAGTGCAGGTCATGGGGCTATTGCAAGATTTTTCCCAGATGATACAAAGAATGTAGCTATAGAACCAAGTTCAGAATTAGCAAATACAATACGTTTAAGATTTAATAAAAACGGTCGTGTAATAGAAAGCACATTTGAAAACTACGATGTGCATAATAAATTCAATGAAATTGTAATGAATCCACCTTATGGCACTGCTGCAAAAACAGCTATGGAACATTTAGAAAAAGCCTTTAACCACCTTCGTGATGGTGGTCGTATCGTTGCTCTTGTACCTGCTGGTAACTCAATGGGTAAACGATTAAATAAATGGTTAAATGGCGTACCTGATGCCAAAACAAAAGCTGAACGCGAAGGCGAAAAACATGCGGTTATAATGAAAAAAATAGAGTTGCCGTCTGTTACTTTTGAAAGAGCTGGTACCAAAGTCGTAACGGATATTTATATAATAGATAAATACCTAAATAAAGATGACAGAGAAGAAGCTTTGAGTATTGCAGAAGACACTTTATCTCTTAGAAATATTGATGATATAAATACTCTTTTTGATGAAATGGAAGACATAATCGCTCCAAGAAGAATTATTAAAAAAAGTACAACGTCGTCATATACTAGCAAAAAAGAAAATACTGAAAGCAATAACGATAGTCGCAATAATGTAGATAATCATATAGTAGTAGAAACAATATCAAAACAAAACGAAGAAGAACAAACTACTAATGACGATGCTATCAATTTAGATGATTTTGAATTAGTAGAACGACCACGTAGCATTTATGCAAAAGAAGGGGACGAACCTTATTACGTATTTAAGCCAAAAAGAATTACATTTGATACAGGTTCAAGTACTGAGTTTAAGGTTATGGAAAAAATTAGCGATAAATATAGACTTCGTGTAGAACGTCCAGTATTTTATTTTGATACCAAAGAAAATAGAGAAAAATTCATAAATGAAATAAAAGAATATAATAAACACCCTGACGTGCATAGTGTTTTATATCCAAACGCCCCAAAAGGTTTAGGCTATGACGATTATAGAAATACACGTACAGGAAAAATGTTTAATAGAGTATTCTTTGAAAATAGTAAACCTGATAATTCATTTATTGATAAATATAGTGAAGTGTCCAAAGATTATGGCGGTTACTATAGTAGCTTTGCTAAGGGCTTTTTGTTTAGGTCTGAAAGAGGTCGCGACGAGTTCTTATCAAAAATTAAAGACGGAGAAAGTTCTAATAAAAGCAATGTTAAAGAAACAAACACTATAAATGATGATACATTTGAATTAGATACACACACCGATACAAGAAATGGAGAAATAAAATATCGTGCTAAAGTAAAAAAACAAATGGACTTTCAGCAGTTAAAATCTTTAGCAAAACAATCTGACGGTGCATATAGTAGATTTGCTAAGGGCTTTTTATTCCCATCACTAGCGGCTAGGCAGAATTTTGTTAATGCTATTAAAGGTTTAGGAAACAAAGAACAAACAGTAGAAAAAATAAACACAAAAGATTTTTCGTTAATACCTAATAATAGAATTGAACTTATTAGCGCTTATGCACTAAATCCAGGATTACAAGTATTTGAAGATGTTTCGGGTGCTTATGCTGTATTAGCTGTGTTTAAACATAATAAAGAATTTTTTGCTGGTGACCATTTAACCAATGAAGAATATAAGCTTTATAGAGCTTTTAAAGATGGCCAATTAGATAAGAATACCTTGTTAGAAGATAAAACAAGCGATGACACTATAACAATCAATGCAGAAGATGTTAGTTATTCTTTTGCCGAAGACATGTATAAAAAACTAGATGAATATGTAGATATTAGAGAAAAAGCTGATTTTGATAATGTTGAAATTGGCGATTATGAAAAAGAAATATCTGCGATTGGCGAAAGAATGGGAACACCGATATATTGGTTTACGGCTCCAAAAGGATTTAGAGGTTGGCACTCTCATGGTACAACATACCTTAATGTAAATGGTAACTGGTCCCACCCTAAAGTATTTTGGCATGAAACGTTCCATTGGATAGCTAGAAATAACCCTAGTTTATTTAATAATATGCTAAATGATATGAAAAATAGGGTAACAAAAAAACAAATTGATGATTATCGTAAAACTATTTGGCGTGGAGATAAGTTATCAGAAGATAAGATTATTGAAGAAATGATGGCTGATAGTTTTTATGATGTAGTTAAACGTGTTAAGTATTTAAGAAATTTAGGCAAAGAAAATAAATCTTTGGCCAAGAGAGTAATTGCTTTTATTCGCGATTTAATGAATAGATTTGTTGATTTCTTAAATAATCCAAAGGCTGGATTAACTAATGCACAGAAAAAATCTATGGTTAAAAATTTCCATAAATTATCATTATCTATTGTTGATAACCAAGGAAACAAGTTATTTGAACGTGGAAAAGACGGCGAAATAAAAATTAATGATAATAGAGACTTTTATTCTATTAGCAAAGAAGAAAAAGAATCATTAATTAGTCAGTACGGTGAAGACTATATGAGTGTTTTATTTGACGATGACGAATATAACTCTCAATTTTCTGCAGCTAATGATAAAAGTATTGATAGTGCTACAGGTATTTTTAAAGGTGCTTTTAAAAATATCAAAAATAGATTCACTAAAAATAAAAAAGATGAGCGTATAAAGGTATATAGTAAAAGTGCACGCGATACTAAAATTGATGAACTTGGTAATATTGGTGGCATTGAGGCGGTGCTTGCGTCCCCAGATAGATTAGCAGAAAAGTATGTAGCATTTAAACCTGTATTTAATTATGCTGATAATGCTATGCGTAAACAACTTAAAAATCGTCATTATTATAATAAAAAGTTAGATGAAGCCTTTGATTATCTTGAAGACAAAAAAGAAGATATCGAAGAGTTAAACGATTTGATGTTTAAAGGCGATGCACTAAGTGAAGAATATGGAAAAGGTATAACAGACTTTGAAAAACGTGCAGATAAAATTGTAGAAGAAACTGGAGTAAAAAAAGGAACAGCTAAAGCATATATTGTTATTAGAGGTCTTTTAGGCGAGTGTTATGAGTTAATCAATAGAGCTAGAACTCAGATACAAACAAAATCTGAAACTATTTCTAAGAGTAAACTTGAAGGATTAAGACAAAATAAATTTGTTAATATCTTAGATGAAGTTCAAAGTGAAAAAGATGAGGACGATGTTTTGGTAACGTATGAAATTCGCCCTAGTCATATAAGACAAGACATTTGTAACAAAGACCAATTAGAAGCACTTAGAAAAGATGAGGCTATTCAGATTTTAGAAGAAAAAGAAGGCGTAACGGAAAAGGATGGAAGTTATCATGTTTATGGTAATGACTATAGCACGCCAAAAGGCGAAAAAATAAACCTTGATAATAACAAGCTATACACTGTTAAATATCGTGAAGCTATTCCAAAAGTAAATAAACTAGAAGGTTATGTACCGCACTTTTTCCATGATTTCTATGTAGTGGCTCAAAATGATGATGGAACTACTACAACTGTGGATAGTGGAAGAAATGTAAAAGAAGCCTATAAAAAAGCAGAACAATATTTAAAAGACAATGAAAACGCTAAGTTAATAATTCGCCCTAAACGATTTGATTTTAATGAGGTCGGCATCGATGAAGAATATTATGCTGAAATGGTTGGTGATGGTACTTATAAAAAAATAAATGAACGAATCGCCAGTGAATTTGATATGAGTATTGATGACGTCGAACAACTTTTGAATAAAAAAGGTGATAATAAAAATAAGGTAAGACGCTCTAGTAAACATCGTTTCTTTGGAAATATCCAGCATAGAACAGGTGCTAAAGGATATGAAGATAAAGATTTAAATTGGGTGTTAAGACATTACTTCAATAGTGCTTGTCGCTATGAAGCATTGGAAACTGAATTTAAACTTAAGGCTATTTCTTATTTTGAACGTATGTATGGAAGAATTAATACTGATAATAAATATCTTAATAGTACTGCTAGATACATCAAAGACTATATCAATGATGTGAATGGTAATCCATCTGCATTAGAAAATTCTATAAGTACATGGCTTAATAATCGTAGATTGTGGAGATATTTATTTACATCTCGTTATGGCGAAAGAGCTGCATTATCTGTTGCTGCTAACGTAACAAATAAAATATCTATCTTAAAACTCGGTGTATGGAATGTGTCATCGGCTATGCTTAACTTAACACAACTTTTGAATACAACAGCATTACTCACAGATAAAAACCCTGTAAAAGCTGCTAGTGAAATAAGTAAGGCAATTAAAGACATGGTTGCACTGACAGAAGGTCAAACAGAAAAAAGAATAGCAAAATTAAAACCTGATGAAAGAAAAGCGATGGAAGATACGGGAGTTCTTCATGAGCTAGGGCTTGATAGTGGTGCTGGTTATAGTAAGACAAGCTTTGGTAAATGGGGCGACCGTTCAATGATTTTATTTAAAGCTTCAGAACGATTGGCACGTTGTGCAACTATTCTTGCAGCATATAGAAAAGCAAGAAATGTATTGAACTATAATCATGATGAGGCTGTAGCATATGCTCGTGAGATAAACCGCAAGGCTAATTTTGATTATGGTGTAAATGACGCCCCTAATGTATTCAGACGTGGAAGCATTATAAGTCAGATTTTATTACAGTTCATGAAATATCCTATAAAACAATTTGAATTAATGCGTGATTTTATGCCGTTTAATGGTAAGAAAGACGCAACATGGCAACAAAAGGCTACATTTTGGGGTGGCTGGATTTTCTTTGCGGGCGCGTTTGGCTTACCAGCAGAAGATTTGTTATGGGCTCTTGTGGGCTTGATTTCTGAACCTGTATTTGGAGTAAGTCCAAAACAAGCAGTAAGACAATTTTTATTAGAAGCTAGTAAGGACGCAAGCTTACCAGAAAGAGTAGCTATAAGAACTTTGTTATATGGTGGCTTGAGTAATGTGGGTATAGATATTAGTTCTCGTGTTGGTATGGCTGATATAATACCAGGACTTGGCGAAGATTATAACAAAGATGCTAATCCTATAATTAAAGCAGCTGAAAAATTCGGCGGTGCTACTGGTGGCACTATCGCTCAATTTTATTTGAATGCTACAAAAGGTTATAATTTAGGAATGTTACGTTCTATATCACCAGGTATGTATAATTTTGTTACTGCTGGTATTGGTAAAAGCAGGGACGGAAGAGGACGCATAACAACAAAATATGATGATGCTATGAGTAGAATTATTCGTGGTATGGGCTTTAAATCTACAAATGAAGCAATAGATACCGAATTAGGATCGCTTAAATATTACAATATGAGTAAAACATCAAAAGAAAGACAAAATGCTATTGATGATTACCTCGATGCAGAAGAAAGAAAAGAAAACCTTGTACCATATATAAAAAAATTAAACGAGTTAGGAGTGAAAAGAAGTACAGTAGTAAAAGCTAGAAAAGACCGTAAAAAAGATAGAAGGGAACGACTAAAAGAAAAAGATGTTCCTGAATATTATAAGGGTGCAGAAAATATCGGTTGGTAAAAAATTAAATTAACAGTGTCGATTTCGACGCGGTTACTTCATAAAAACAAAAACATAAACTGATATAAGCTGGTAAAAAATAAAAGGCTAGAAACATTAATTCCTAGCCTTTTATTTTAAATTTTTATCAATAAAAATGTACTTTTTTTGTTTTATATGTTATTATAAGATATAGTTTATGTTTTTTTTTCTTATAATAACAGATTAAAATAATTTTATCATTTTTTTATTTTATTAAGGGGTATTTTTATGGCTAAAAAAGGTATATTTAAATTACCTATTGTTGTTCCTGTAGAAAAAGCTATTGAATTATTTCAATTACTATCTAAGGTTAATATGACAATAGGTTCTATGAAAAGTGAATTTAGGCACTCCATTGTTAATAAGTCAATTGTAAGTTTATTTTCTCTAAACGAATCTGTACAATCAACAAGAATAGAAGGAACACAAGTTACTTTTAATGATATGTTGGAAAATACGGAAAACAAAAATCCAAGTTGGCAAGAAGTAGAAGTATATAATTATCAAGAAGCGCTATATCAAGGTTTGGAAATGATACAAAATGGTTATCCTATAAGTACCAGATTAATAAAAGATTTGCATAAAACTCTAATGAAAAATGCAAGAGGAACAAACTCTGCTGGTGGTGAATTTAGAAAAATACAAAATTTCATTGGTCCAGATAATAAAATAGAACATGCAGTATATATTCCTATACCAGCAAATGAAATTGATAGTTATATGGAAAATTTAGAGTTCTTTATAAATAGTAAAGCACATGATAGTTTTAGAAGATTTAATAAAACTGATGGATTTATTTTCGATGAAAATTGCGATGCTATTATTAAAGCGGCTATTATGCATGCACAATTTGAATCAATACATCCATTTTTAGATGGTAATGGTAGATTAGGTCGTATACTAATTGCTTTATTTGCTGTAAAAGAAGAACTGGTAGACTTTCCTGTTTTTTTAGTTAGTGAAGAATTAGAAAAGGAACGTGCCAGATATTATGATTTATTAAATGGAATAAGAGGTGATAATCCAGATTGGTTTTCTTGGTTAAAATTTTTCATAATATCTTGTGATAGAATGGCAAACTCATTATTAAAAAAACTAAAGGAAGCTGAAAATTTAGCTAAAGAAGGATTAGAACAATGTGATTTAGATTCTGAAAAAAATATTTGGTTATGTACTTTCTCTGAACCAGTAACTACTGTACGTAAAATATCTGATAAATTAAATATATCTCAATCTACAGCAAGAAAAGGATTAAACAAATTAGTTAAATTAGGATTACTTTATAGTGCAGAAGAAATTAAAAGAAACAAAAAATATCGAAACTATGATTTATTGCGTATTTTAAATTAATAATTATAAAAATAAAAGGCTAGGAATTAATTTTCCTAGCCTTTATTTTTTATTAAATTCTACTAAGCCCTTTACAGCCGATGATTTGACCTTTTTCGTTTCTTACTATACCTACTGGTATAAGTAAATCTTTTCGTTTTGGGGAACGATTAGCTATAATCATTGATACCACATAAAACGTGTTTGGTTTTTCCGGCGGCAAATTTTCAATTTCGTTATAATTTGTGTTAAATAAAGGGACATCTTTACCTAAAAAATTAATAAAACCATCTTCGTTATCCACTTGTGAACAACGAGCAACAGAACCAGAAGGGGCAATCGTTAAAATATTTTCATCTCCTTTATAAATGTTTATTTCATGTGGTGTTAAGTTAATAATATTCATAAAAAAACATTCCTTTCATTTTATTTATCTAATATATATATCCGTCAATAAACATATATTTTGGCATTTTTATAAAAAATTTTACATAATTTTTATAACATAATTTTTATAATACCTAACTGACAAGCACCTGCTAAAGCGGTATGTAATATTTCGCTTCTAGCATCAAAATACAATTGAGTTGAAATATTATTTTTTATAGTAGTAACGGTATGACTTTCACCTTTTATATATCTACCAAGAAAAACAATATTTTGTATTTTATTTTTCGAGGCATTTTCTTTTGCCCATTCATAAAGTTGCATCCATTTTAGCGGGTCTTTTATTTTCCTGACAAAAACATTTCCTTTATCATTGTAAATATCTATATATATTTTTGGTATATATGGCGGTTCTATTTCTCTTATAGCTTCATTTGCTGTCTTGTCGCTGATTAAGGCGTTGCCATTGCTTCCGCCTGTTTTGTAATCGAATTTACGTTCGTTTAAAACACATTCATATTCTTTTTTTATTTGATGATACATTTTAAAACTATTCTCTATTTTTTTAAAAACAATACTTCTATCGAATAATGATGATGACATATATAATCCTCCTTTAGTCTCTGCCTAACGAAAGAAGCTAATTGTTAAAATGGTATTTCTTCGCTATGTTGAACTTCTTTCCCAAAATCTTTGGCGACCTCAGGAACAGTACCATTATCGTTATTGTTAGGTAAATTATTATCTGTAGGTCTAGACCCCATAAATTCAACTGATTGTGCTATAACTTCGGTTATATATCGTTTACTACCGTCTTGTGCATCGTAGCTACGAGTTTGCATACGACCTTCAACTAATACTTGGCTTCCTTTAAGTAAATTATTTCCACAAGCTTCGGCTATTTTATCCCAAACAATAATAGGGAAAAAATCTGCTGTTGGTTGTTGATTATCTTTTTCTTTAGAAAATCTACGATTTACCGCCAAGGTAAAACTTGTAACCGCCTTTGCTGTTTGTGTATAACGGATTTCCGGGTCTTTGGTTAATCTTCCTGCTAAAATTACTTTATTCATACAACTAGCTCCTCATGTTTATTTCCATCAATTAAAAATATTTTACCTTTGTTAGTATCAAAGGTATGGTTTTCTTTCATTATTTTTACTAGGTTTAATAGCGATTGCTTAGAGGCAACCGCTATATTTATTTTATTTTTATCTCCAAAAGGTTGATATACCAACTTCACTTTATCACTCCTTTTTCTTTTCTTTGAACTTAACATTAATAATTTCTCCTTCATTTATGCTTTCAAGAAATCTAACTATTAACGCCATAGCCTGAATAGCTTCTTCTTGAATGTGTTCTATACCGCCTAAATGTTCTTTTGTTCTGTTTGGTAAATAAGTTTCGTTAACAGCTTCTGTCATCTCGCCTATTTCTTCAGCGATAAGTCCTAGCCATTGATGAGGCGATAAATGTTTTTCATCGCCCCATTGTTCTTTTTGCTTTTTTACCATGAACAAAATATCATATATTGCCATGCCAGCATAAGCCATTTTACTATGTCTTTCTAGCTTATATGGTTTACTGAATAAAAAATTATGCTTATTATTATCAGAAATAGAGTTAATAAGAAGCGATCTAGCAATTTCATCTGTAGAACGTTCTTGTTTTTCTTTGTTACATTTTTTGTTTATTTCAAAGTTCATTATTCCACCTACTATTAGAATTTATATTTTTAATACTATTCCAGCTATACACCCTAAAACAAAAGATATAATAAGTGTGAAATATAATTTATTTATAGTAATTGTTTTAAGGTTATAACACATATGACAGACCATAATATACAGCATTATCATATGTATTATTATTAATATACATACTAAATGTTTACTCAAAGTCATCCGTTCTTCCAACTATCTTCTAAAATAAATTTATTTCTCTATTGCATATTGAATTTAGGTATATACACTCTGTACTACTATGTCCAGCATTTGTCTGAACTCTTACAGAATGTTTATCCCACCCATGCTCAAAAACAAGCATTTCATTGTAGAGCTTATTATCATAGCTACTTATAATTACAGGTCCTTTATGTTTTAAGATTAATTCTAATAACTGCTTATGTTCGCTTTCTTTTGCCATTTCATGCTCATAGTGCATATTGCTTCTAGTTTCTTTTAGATATGGTGGATCTAGATATAACAAGCAATTCTTTTTGTTATACATTTCAATTAGCTCAAAAGCGTTTCTATTCTCTATTTGAGCCATTTTAATACGACCAACTATATTTAGTATTCTATATGGTAGTTCTGCCCAGTATTTAGGACGGAATACGCTATTTGTTCTATCGTGAGCCCAGCTTGTTTCATGGTATGTTTTACCGCCGAATCCTTGCCAAATTGCAACTAAATATCTCCTAGCTCGTTCAATTTCATTACAGTTATTATCAGCATAATTTTTTCTGCAGAACTCATATTCACCCTTTGAATAAGGTGTCATTTCTATTTTTTTTGCTAATTCTATTGGATAATCTCTGCATACCTTAAATAAATTTATAAGGTTATTATCGATATCGTTTATAGTTTCTGTTCCTGATGGAGCTTTGGTAAAGAAAACGGCACCGCTTCCAAAGAACGGTTCTAAGTATGTGCCATGTATTGGGAAATAGTTTGTTATCCATTGTGCTATTCTCCACTTAGCTCCTGGCCACCTTAAAATTGGTTTAACTTCATTCATATTAATTAATACTCCTTTTATTAATCTCGTCTAGTTCTTTTATAAGTTCATTCCATCTAATAGCAAGGTCGTTGCCTATTTCTTCTTTGTTTTTTCCTAACGCAAGTCCTAAACTAAAAACTTCTTTTAATAAATTACTATCAAGGCAACAATTTTTATTTAAAAGGTATTTATTTATACTTGCATGGTACAAAAGACAATCATCATTATTCTCTGTAACAAATTCTATTTTTCTATAATAAAAATCAAAACAGCTGAATTTATTGTTTAATTCCTGGGCTCTTTTTCTTGCTTCTCTTTCATTACAAAAAGCCTTATCTATTCTTCCTCTTTCGTGCATAACTAAATAAACATATTTCATTATTTACTCCTTTATCTATTACGACCAGCACCTACAAAGAAGGCACAAACAAAAAATCCTAAAGTTCCACCTAAAATAAAAGCTCCAAAAGTAATCATTACATCACCTCTATGAAATTAATATCAGGATATTTTTCAAGCAATCTTTTTTTCTTGTTGATATAAACTCTTGTTTTCATTCCTTTTACATCGACAACTTCTTCGTGGCCGTCTGCGTATTTGACCACAAAATCAGCTCTATATCTAGTGGCTTTTATTCTCTCGCCGTTCTCTCTCGTAAAAGCCTCTTGAAGTGTGAAATCTTTCTGCATAATAAAAGATTTTACAACGCCAGCTTTTTTTAAAATAAGGAGTTCCGAATAATAATTAGCCTCTGCTTTACTATCAAACTTAATTCCGTCTATTTCGGTTTTGACGGCATTATATTTATTTGCCCTTGTAGTTTTGCCTGTTTTTATTTTTCTATTGATAACAGGCTTGATATTCTTTCTGTAGCTAAGTTTTAGAATATCTTCTTCGCTTACATCTTCCCAGCCTTTCATATATCTCCTATTTGAATTTATTTAAAATTTCTTATGTTGAAAAAATCAGATGCTCCATAATTATGACTTTGTACATAAACCAAGTCTTTTTTTTGCTTTATATTGCCTACAATATTCAAACAATCCTTTAATATCGTTGTTATCGTAAAAATATGCTACCAAACCATACTTGTTATATAGTCCGGTTTGCTGCATTAATTTGTTTATGTCATCGCGTCTTTTTTTACGACGTTTATTATTTTCAGCCTTTTTCTTATATTCATCTTTTCGTAAAGTTGTAGGCTTTTTAAAATTATATGTTTCACTATGTTTTTCACGGTAAGCACGACCTTGACAGGTTTTACTACAAAATCGGCTATCATGAAAAACTTCGAAAAGGTTTCCACAATACTCACATTTTTTGTACATGATTCTGATTACCTCAATACTTATGAGTCCAAAACAAATCATTTGATAATTTTCGAACAAATAGTGCTTTGGGCATGATTTTTGGAACAGTATTTTTAGTATTTTTTTCTTGCGTATTTGCTGATACTTTACGTATAGACTTTTTAGCAGTTAATTTTATTTTTTTATCTCGTTCTCGTAAAGCCCTTCTACAACATTTATCACAACAGTAAATATCGCTATGTCATCGAATATTTTGATGCTGTAAAAATAGGACTTACCGCCACACCTGCTCTGCATACTACAGAAATTTTTGGTGAGCCAATATTTACGTATTCTTATCGTGAAGCAGTAAATGATAGATTTTTGGTCGACCATGATGTACCACATACCATTCATACCAAATTATCCACACAAGGTATCGTCTATCATAAAGGCGACGACATGACTTTATACAATACCGAAACCAAACAAATTCGTGATGTAGCTTGTCTTGAAGATGAAGTACATATCGAAATCGATAAATTCAATAAAGATGTCATTGTCGAAGATTTTAACCGTAAAGTATTGACTGAAATCATCGAAGATATTTGCGAAAAAAATACTAAAAAAGACATTGAGCCACAAAATCAAGGAAAAGTCTTAATTTTTGCCGTAAATGATATGCACGCTGATTTAATCGTAAAAATTCTCAAAGAAATTTGCCCAAATTATGCTATCGACAGTGATACTATCATGAAAATTACCGCCAGTGCTGGCGATGGAAAAAAAGAACGTATACTAGAATATATTCGTCGTTTTAAAAATGAACAAGACCCTTCGATTGTAGTTACTGTTGATTTATTGACTACCGGCATTGATGTACCAAAAATTGATACTTTAGTATTTTTACGTAGAGTGAAATCTCGTATTTTATTTGAACAAATGTTAGGTAGAGCGACTCGTCTTTGCCCTGAAATCGGTAAAACCTGCTTTGATATCTATGACCCTGTAGGGGTCTATGAAGCCTTAGATAGTGTAAATACGATGAAACCAGTCGCTGTAAATCCTAAAATCACTATCCAAGATATTGTTAATAACCTCACACAAACCATTAATCATATTGCCGATATTAACGATAATAGTGCCTCTACAGTAACAACAGTTCAAGAAAATAAAACTATAGATTATACTGTAAATAATAGAAATAATGCTAACGATTTTGATTATAAGAAAAATCAAATAGGACAATTAATCGCCAAATTAAATCGCAGGCAACAAGCATGGAGCGATAAACTAAAAAAACAATTTAAAACACAAACAGGTAAATCCACTACCGAATTTATCGACGAACTCAAAGAAATTGCACCAGAAAATATCGCTCAGTATCTTGTAAATCATCAATCATGGCTAGATATGTTAATTAATCATGAAAAATCTAATAAAGAAAAAATGATTTATCAAGGTGAAGATGAAATAATCAGCATTAAAAGAAATTATGGTAATACCGAAAAACCAGAAGATTATATTGAAAGCTTTACTCAATATCTAAAAACAAATTTTAATGAAATTACGGCTTTAAAATTAATCTGTACCAAACCAAGTGATTTAAAACGTGAAGAATTAGTACATCTAAAAAATCTATTAATGCAACATCGTTTTAGTGAAACTCATCTCAATACTGCAATTAATGCCATGACTAATCAAGAAATCACAGCAGATATCATAAGTATTATTCGACAATGTATATTAGGCTCAGCACGTATCAGCCATGAAGAACGTATCAAAAATGCTATGCAAAAATTAAAAGCTAATCATGATTTTTCTACAAGTGAACAAGCATTTTTGAAAAATATCGAAAAATATTTACTCAAAGAATCTATTATTACTAAAGAAACATTTGATAGTGATAGAAATTTTAAATCTCGTGGCGGATTTAATACTATAAATAAAAGATTTGGCGGACAATTAGAAAATATTATCAAAGAATTAAACCAATATTTATATGATGATGGAGGTAAAATAGCTTGAATACACAAGAAATCGTAGCAAAACTTTGGAATTTATGTAATGTACTTCGTGATGACGGAATAACATATCATCAATATGTAACAGAGCTTACATATATATTATTTTTGAAAATGGCCAAAGAAACAGGTGCTGAAGAAAATATCCCCGAAGAATATCGTTGGGATAATCTTAGTAGCAAAAGTGGTATCGAATTAAAAACATTTTATAAAAAGTTATTAGATGAACTCGGCACGAATACACAAGGTAGAATACGTGAAATCTATCAAGGCTCAGCAACTAATATTGAAGAACCAAAAAATCTCGAAAAAATCATTAAAACTATTGATGATTTAGATTGGTTCAGTGCCAAAGAAGAAGGCTTGGGCAATCTATATGAAGGATTACTCGAAAAAAATGCTAATGAAAAAAAATCAGGAGCAGGGCAATATTTTACGCCTCGTGTGCTTATTGATATAATAGTAAAACTTATCGCACCAAAAGCAGGTGAACGTTGTAATGACCCAGCTTGTGGTACTTTTGGGTTTATGATTTCTGCAAATAACTTTGTAAAATCACAAACTGATGATTATTTTGATTTAAGCGAAGAAGAAAAAGACTTCCAATATGATGAAGCCTTTACAGGTTGCGAGCTAGTACACGATACACATAGATTAGCATTGATGAATGCAATGCTCCATGATATCAATGGCGAAATAAAATTAGCAGATACCTTATCCAATCAAGGAAAATCACTCAAAAATTTTGATGTAGTGCTTGCCAATCCGCCATTTGGTACAAAAAAAGGTGGCGAACGTGCTACTCGTGATGATTTCACTTACCCTACAAGTAATAAACAGCTCAATTTCTTGCAACATATTTATCGTAGTTTAAAAGCTGACGGTAAAGCAAGAGCAGGTGTCGTACTTCCTGATAATGTATTATTTGCTGACGGCGATGGCGAAAAAATCCGTGCTGATTTAATGGATAAATGTAATCTGCATACAATTTTACGCTTACCTACAGGGATATTTTATGCTCAAGGCGTAAAAACTAATGTATTATTTTTCACACGTGACAAAACTGACAAAGATAACACCAAAGAAGTATGGTTCTACGATATGAGAACAAATATGCCTTCATTCGGCAAGACCAATCCACTCAAAGAAAGTGATTTTGCTGATTTTATCCAAGCTTATACAGCAGAAGATAGACATAAAATACAAGATGAAAGATTTTCTGTATTTACCAGAGAGCAAATCGCCGAAAAAAATAATAGTCTTGATTTAGGCTTAATCAAAGATGATAGTATCTTAGACTATGAAGATTTACCAAATCCTATTGACTGTACCGAAGAAATGATTGCCGACTTATCTGAGGCACAAGCCTTACTAAGTGAAGTAGTAGCCGAATTAAAATCTTTAGAAAATGGTGAGGCATAACATGGCAGGAAAAAAAGCAAAACAATTAACCCTAGAAAAAAAATTGCAAAATGCCTTAGTACCAAAAGAAGAACAACCATATAAAATACCAAATAATTGGTGTTGGACACATATGGATAGTTGCAATAATTTTGAAAGAGGAATAACATTTCCCGCTAGTGCTAAACAATATGAAAACAATCAAAATTTAATAATTTGTTTACGAACAGCTAATATTCAAGAAAAATTATATTTAAATGATTTGATATATATTGATAAAAAATTTTTGAAAAATAATATTAATAAACTAGTAAAAAATGGAGATATTATTTTATCATCTGCAAACTCTAAGGAATTAGTAGGAAAAACCTCATATATAAATAATGGCTCTGTCACAACAAATGGTTGATTTTGACGAGAAATAGCGTATAATAAT
>CAUWIH010000026.1:0-31289 GCA_963558795.1 uncultured Megamonas sp.
ACTAAGTCACAATTAATAGCTTAATTAATATGTCCAATATTTTGGGTGCATATCACTTTTAGATATACACAGTTTTTTATTTATTATTCACAAATTTTATTTATTTTGTGGATAAATATTATAAATTTAACATTTATCAATATATTCTTTAAATTTATCCACAGATGTATTCACAATTAATGTGGATGGAAAATTCATTGCTGTTAAAATTTCATGTACATATTGATGGTTACCCACATCATTAGCAATATGTGCATCACTATCAATAATTAAATTTGTTTGATAGTGCAAACAATATTTTAACATTGTTTGCATATTTTCACGAGAATTTAAACGACCTGTTTCTGGATGAATAGAACTATTGTTTAATTCTAAAAGAACATGATATTCTTTGGCTGCTTGAACAATTTTTTCATAATTTATAGGATAAAAACCATTATCCGGATGACCTATGATTTTTACTTTGGGATGTTTCATTGCCATTAAAATTGCGTTAGTATTTTGTTCTTGACTTCCAGGTTCAATACACAAATCATGAAGACTAGCTATTCCATAATCAATTTTATTAAATGCTTTTTCAGATAAATCCATATTTCCTTCAAAATCCATAATGTTGATTTCTGCGCCAAGACGAATTAATAGATTATTTTGTTTTCTGGGGATAACTTTGAAATTATAAAAATAAATTTCTGAACAACTGCCAGGCATGTTTGGTGTGTGTTCAGTAATACCTAGAAGTTTTAAGTTCTTATTTTGGGCAGAAGTAATCATTTCTTGAAGTGTACTGTAAGCATGTCCACTAGCAATGGTATGTGTATGTGCGTCTAAAATATCTATCACAAAATAAACCTTCTTTCTATAATAATATATAGTTCTTATTTTGGAATATCTTGAGGAGTGTGTCAACATTAAGTTTTTTTTAGTTTTTTGTATACATATATACATAGATTTTTTAATTGATATTTTAATTTATTATGTTATAATAAATTTAGTTATGTAAATAATGTATAAGATTAATAACAAAATGTTATTGATTTTATACAAAATGAGCCGAAAATTGTAATATTTATATCTATCGTAATATGGATAAGGCTCTTTTATGATATCTCTTTTAAGAATAAACATAAACCAATGGGATAATAAATTGGCTTGTAGGAGGTCAAAACAGTATGTTTAAAAGAGTCTTAATTGCTAATCGTGGCGAAATTGCTGTACGTATTATACGAGCATGTAGAGAAATGGGTATAGAAACTGTAGCAGTTTATTCAGATGAAGATGCTGATGCTATGCATGTAAGATTAGCCGATTATAGTTATAATATTGGACCTGCTGATGCTAGTGAAAGCTATCTAAATATTGATGCTTTAATGGAAGCTGCTGAAGATACAGAAGCAGATGCTGTCCATCCTGGATATGGTTTTTTATCAGAAAATGCAGATTTTGCCGAAATGGTAACTAAAGCAGGTATGACTTGGATTGGTCCATGGGCAGATACAATTCGTAAAGTCGGCGATAAAGATGAAGCTAGAGCGGCTATGGTACCATCAGGAATACCAATGTCAAAAGGTAGTACTCCGCTTACTAGTAAAGAAGATGCTATTAAGCAAGCAACAGAAGTTGGTTATCCAATCATTTTAAAACCAGTTGCTGGTGGTGGTGGTAAGGGTATGCTTATCGCTAATAATGAAGAAGATTTAATCAATATCTTAAATATTATTGATATAAATAAAGTAAAATATTATTTTGAACATTATATTGAACATTCTCGTCATATTGAGGTACAGATTGTAGCCGATAACTATGGTCATGTAATTCATTTAGGCGAACGTGAATGTTCACTTCAACGTCGTAACCAAAAATTGTTAGAAGAATCTCCATCAATTGCTCTTACTCCAGACCGTAGAGCAGAAGTTGGTGCTTTAGCTATAAAAGCAGCAAAGAGTGTTCATTATAACAATGTAGGTACTGTTGAATTTTTATTAGATTTAAAAACAAATCAATTTAATTTCATGGAAATAAATCCACGTATTCAAGTAGAACATGGTGTAACAGAAGCTGTAACTGGTGTGGATTTAGTACGTACTCAAATTCGTATAGCAGCTGGTGAATCTTTAGATTTACAGCAAGAAGATGTAAAATTCACAGGTCATGCTATTGAATGTCGTATAAATGCTGAAGACCCAGATAATAACTTTATGCCATCTCCAGGTAAAATAGATTTCTTCTTAGAACCTGGTGGCCCTCGTGTACGTGTAGATAGTGGTGTATGTGCGGGACTTTCAATTTCTCCTTATTATGATTCGTTAATTGCAAAAATTGTTGTTCATGGACGTACTCGTGGTGATGCGATAAAAATTATGCGTAGAGCTTTAAAAGAATTTAAAGTAGATGGAATTAAAACTACAATTCCACTTCATCAGCGTATTTTGAAAAATGAGTATTTCTGTACTGGTGATATTGATACAAGATTTATTAGAAATCATTTCTCTAAATATGTTCAACCAATGACACCTGCTCAGCTTAAAGCTTCGAAAAAAGCAAGAACAGAAAAAGAAATAATCAATGCGATAAATGCAAGTATGTATTATGCTTAAGTAAAATATAGACCTCTAATAGTATGCTTATCATTATTATTAGAGGTTTTTTTATTTAGAAAAATAGGATAAAATAATATTTATGATTAGTTAAAGAAAGGCAGAAGTGGAAATAATGAAAAATCCGCATGTAAGAATTATAAAAAATCCCGAAGAACGAAAACAAGAAATTATTGAAGCTTCGTTATATTTATTTTCACAAAAAGGTTATGAGCATACGACGATTCAAGATATTGCTAAATATTTAAATATATCTCAGGGTTTATGTTATCGATATTTTAAATCTAAAAATGATTTGTTTATTGCTACTGCTGAATTTTATGCACAACAAACAATGCAACAAATAAAAAAACCTTTTCCTGAAAAAATGAATGCTATGGATAAGCTAAATATTACTATTCAACGTTTATTTAAATATATTATTAAACATGGTGAATTTGAGGCTAATAGTAGAATTAGTGCAATGAGAGCTGATCGTTTAGATAGTATATCTAAAGAATTAATCGAAGTGATTATTCCGATTATCAAACAGGGTAATAAAGAACAAATTTTTATGTGTAAAGATGTGGATAAAATTGCCAAAATATTTGTTTTTGGTCTGGTGCATACTTTTCATGAAGATATGCCCACAGAAAATATCCGGGGTTATATACAAAATTTCTTAGAATTTTTACGTGAAAATTTAGTGCCAATATTGAATATAAAAAATCCAGAATTATTGGGGAAATATTGGGATGAAATATAAATAATGTTAGAAAAATATGACTGTATAATTAAAATTTAGTAATAAAAATAATTTTTAATTATACAGTTTTTTTGTTTGACGCTAAAGTTGATTTATAGTAATATTTAAATGAATGAATTTATTCATTGCATAGATTAAACATTGTTTTATTTTAAAATATGAGTTATAGATATTGGTGAATTACTAAAAATATATAAGTGCTAATAAAAATATAAAAGGAGAGAATGTTATGAAGCAGTCTATTTATGCAATTTTATCATTATTTTTATTTGTATGTTTATTCACAGGCTGTGGAAAAAATGCCCAAGATGTGGATAATGTGGCGTATGTAAAAACACAAAAAGTGACATTTGGTCAAAGTGATGTGGAAAATAGTTATTCCGGTTCAGTCAAGGGTCGTTATGAAACGCAATTGGCATTTCAGGTAAATGGTAAACTTTTGGCTAAATATATAAAAATGGGTGATAAAGTTCATGCAGGTGATGTGCTTATGGTAATTGATGATAAAGATATTAAGCAAAATGTAAATGCTTATGATGCACAGGTACAATCTGCAAAATCTCAATTGACTTTGGCTCAGTCTAATTTGGCAAGATATCAACAATTATATGCAGCAAATGCGGTAAGTGCGCAAGAGTTGGATCAATATCAAAATGCGTATGATAATGCTGTAGCTGCTTATAATCAAGCAAATGCTCAAGCCGCTCAAGGATATAATGCTTTGGATTATACAAATTTGGTTGCTGATACAGATGGCGTGATTTCTAGTATAACAGGTGAAGTAGGTCAAGTCGTTAGTGCAGGTCAAACGGTGGCTGTTTTAGTACAAGATGGTGAAAAAGAAGTCGAAATCTCTATTCCAGAAAATAAAATACAAGATATTACTATTGGTAAAAATGCAGAAGTGACTTTTTGGGCGTTAAAAAATACTACAGTGCAAGGTGTTGTGCGTGAAATTTCTCCAGTGGCCGAAGATGTATCAAGAACTTATAAAGTGAGAATTAGCTTAACTAATCCACCACAAGATATTCAGTTGGGCATGACGGCAAATGTAGTATTTTCGGATATAAGTAATCACGGAAATGATGTAGTATTGCCATTAACGGCATTATATCAAGTGGAAAATAAATCTCAAGTTTGGGTAGTAAATGATGAATCAAAAGTAGAATTAAAAGATGTTCAAGTTGTTTCTATAGGTAAAAATGATGTATTGATAAGTGGCTTAAATAAAGATGATGTTGTTGTTACTGCTGGTGTGCATAAATTACATGAAAATCAGTCAGTAAAACCTGTGGATGGTGATACTTTATGAGAAATTTAACAGAAGTATCATTAAAAAATAAAAGTTTAGTATGGTATTTTATTATTGTTATTTTTATTGCGGGGATATTTTCTTATACTAAATTAGGTCGTATGGAAGACCCGGCATTTACTATTCGTCAAATGGTTGTATCTGTGGCTTGGCCTGGTGCTACGGCTACAGAAATGGAAGAGCAAGTAACGGATAAAATAGAAAAAAAATTGCAAGATACACCGGGTCTGGATTATGTGAAAAGTTTTTCACGTTCAGGAGAGGCTGTTATCTATGTGAATTTACGTGATGATATTCCTTCAGAACAAGTTCGTCCTACATGGCTTGAAGTGCGAAATATGGTAGAGGATATAAAAAAAGATTTACCAGAGGGCGTATATGGGCCATATTATAACGATAGATTTGATGATGTATATGGTTCTATTTATGCTATTACGGGTGATGGTTATTCCTATGAAGAAATGCGTGAAAAAGCAGAAAAAATTCGTGGAATGTTATTAGATGTAGATAGTGTAAGTAAGGTTGAATTAGTTGGTGAACAACCAGAAAAGATATATGTAGAGGCTTCTAAGGAAAAATTATCAGAATTGGGTATTAGCCCACAAGATATTATTAATGCAATTAAAACTCAACAACAAATGACACCATCAGGTATGGTCGAAACAGAATCAGATAATGTATATTTGCGTTTAAGTGGACAATTTTCTGATGTTGATATGTTAAAAAATATGCCAATTAATGCAGGCGGTAATGTTTTACGTTTGTCAGATATTGCCAAAGTTGAGCGTCGTTATGTAGAGCCTGCTGAGCCAAAGATGTTTTATAATGGGTTACCTGCTATTGGTCTTGCAGTATCAATGGAAGCTGGGGGTAATATTTTAACTTTAGGAGAAAATTTGGATAAGACTATTTCTTTAGTGCAAAAATATTTACCAACAGGATTGGAAATAAATCAAGTATCTAATCAACCGAAAGTGGTAAAAGATTCTATTGATGATTTTATTGGTTCACTTCGTGAGGCTATTATTATTGTATTAGCTGTAAGTTTTTTAAGCTTAGGATTACGTACAGGTTTGGTTGTTGCTGGTTGTATTCCTTTAGTAATTTTAGGTGTTTTTGTGGCTATGGAAATTTTGGGAATAGATTTACACAAAGTTTCTTTAGGTGCATTGATTATTTCTTTGGGACTATTAGTAGATGATGCGATTATTGCTGTAGAGATGATGAGCGTAAAACTTGAAGAAGGTTTAGATCGATTTACTGCAGCTTGTTATGCTTATCGAGCTACAGCTATGCCAATGCTTAGTGGTACGCTTATTACTTGTGCAGGTTTTATTCCTGTAGCATTTTCTGATGGACTTGCTTCAGAATTTTGCCGTGCATTATTTCCAGTAATAGGGATAGCTTTGATTTTATCATGGATTGTTTCCGTAATGGTAGCACCGTTATATGGCTATAAAATTATAAAAGTAAAAGTTAAAACTAATGATGAAGGGAAAATAGACCCATATCAAAGTAAGTTCTATACAATTTTTAGAAAAGTATTAACGTATTGTTTGTTGCATAAAAAAATTGTATTAAGTACAACTTTTGTCGTATTTTTGGTATCTATTTTCTGTATGAAATTCGTAAGTCAAGAGTTTTTCCCACCATCACAAAGACCAGAGCTCATCGTAGAGATGACACTTCCAGAAGGTGCTTCAATTAAAGCTACAGAGGCACAAGCACAAAAATTATCAGCGATTTTGAATGAGGAACAAGATAAAATAGATAATTTTGCTTATTATACAGGAAAAAGTGCACCTAGATTTGTACTTACTTTAGAGCCTGTATTGCCAAAAGATAATTATGCACAGTTTATTATTACGGCGAAAAATATAGAAGCTAGAGAAGAATTAAGTGCAAAAATCACGAAAGTTTTAAATGAAGAGTTTCCAGAAGTGCGTTCAAATGTAAAATTATTACAAATGGGGCCGCCGGCTGATTATCCAGTAATGATTCGTGTATCTGGTTATGATGTGGATAAAGTAAAGAATTTAGCTAGTGAAGTAGCTGATAAAATGCGACAAGATAGTAATATCTATAATGTTAATTTTGATTGGCAAGAAAAAGCTAAAACTTTACATGTAGAATTAGATCAAGATAAATTGCGTACAATGGGAATTTCTAGTCAAATGGTAGCACAAAGTTTATATACTGAGCTTACAGGTGCAACTGCGGCTCAATTTTATAAACATGATAAAACTATTGATATTGTAATGCGTTTACAAAATGAAGATAGAGATAATTTGGATCAAGTACGTAATTTACCGATTTATTTAGGTGAATATGGTTATGTACCACTAGAACAGATAGCAAAAATTAGTTATAAAGCTGAAGATGGCGTGATTTGGCGTCGTGATTTAAAACCAACAATTACTGTACAGGCAAATATTCATCAAGGTACTGCAAATGATGCTACAGAAAAAGTATATAATCAATTAGCAGGACTAAGAGAAAATTTACCATTAGGATATAGTATAGAACCTGATGGAGCGATGGCAGATAGCGAAAAAGCTTTAGGATATTTAGTAAAACCAATACCGGTTATGATTTTGGTAATTCTTACAATATTGATGTTCCAATTACGTGATATACAATTAGTGATTATGACTGTGTTAACAGCCCCACTTGGTATAATCGGTGTAAGTTTTGGTATGTTGATATTTGATAAACCAATTGGATTTGTAGCTGTTTTAGGTATATTAGCTTTATTTGGCATGATTATTCGTAATTCAATAATCTTAATCGACCAAATAAAGAAACATATGGCTAGTGGTGAAGATCCATGGAATGCAATAATTGATTCAGCAGTACTTCGTTTTAGACCAATAATGCTCACAGCGGCTGCTGCTATTTTAGGTATGATGCCATTAGTGCCAAGTAATTTCTGGGGCCCAATGGCGATAGCAATTTCTTGTGGTTTAGTAGTAGCTACAGTATTAACATTATTAATTTTACCGACAATGTATGCGACTTGGTTTAAAGTAAAACCAGATAGTAATACTAAATAAAAATATAAAATTCTAGGCAGGAAAATCTTGTCTAGAATTTTTTTATAAAAAAATATCAAAAAGTCAAAAATATATTGACTTTTTGACTAATGCTGCTATAATAATACTTGTAAGGACAAAAGAGATAAGAGAAAGATAGAAAATAGATTGTGAAAACAATCTAAAAAGATTTTGTTCTTGAATGATAAATTTGAATATAAGCATTAGCGGACAATATGATATGTCCGTTTATTAAAAAATCAAATTTGACTTTTTGACTAATGGCTTATAGTTATAGATTAATTGGAGGTCTGCCTTATGTTCGGTTTAGTTCCTTTTGCAAAAAATAATGTTAAAGTCGATAATGGTTTTAATAATCTTTTTGATTTATTTGATGAACCATTCTTTAATAGTGCTTTTGCACCAATATCTCAAGGTATGAAATCCTTTAAAGTTGATGTAAAAGATACAGGTAAAGCTTATGAATTAGAAGCTGAATTACCAGGAATGAAAAAAGAAGATATTTCTTTAAGTTATGATAATGGTTATTTGACAATTAAAACTAAAGAAAGTAAAGTTGTCGAAGATAAAGAAAATAAAGATACCCAACAAGAAAGTGATGAATATAAATTTATTCGTCGTGAACGTTATTATGGTATGAAAGAACGTTCTTTCTATATCGATGATGTGGATACAAGTGCAGTAAAGGCTGAATATACCGATGGTATTTTAAAAGTAGTTTTACCAAAACTTGTAAAAGATCAAACAGCTAAACAAATTGATATTGCTTAATAAATCATAACTTAGAAATAAGTTAAAAAATATAAATTAGCTATTTTATAGGAAAATCCCTAGACCAATTATTATGGTCTAGGGATTTTTTTTATCAAGGACATGTGTCCTAAAAATATAAGATTTTATGTGATTTTATTATTTTTTTAGTTAAAGATTGGGTATAATTGCGTTGTTTTTAGATATTATATTTTTTATAATGGAATTAAAATAAAAGGAAAATAAAGCCTATGGAAGAGATTTTAAAAATTATAGAAAATGATGATAAATTAGCAAATTTATTTAAAACTTGTCCTTTATTTATTTTAAAACGTATAAAAAAATATACATATTCTGCTGGGAAATTTAACTTAATGCAGGAAAGAAAATATGATTATACGTATATTATTGTTTCTGGAAAAGTAAAAGTTTATTTAATATCAGCTAATGGTAAATCGGTAGTATTAGATATTTATAATAGCGGTATGCTTATTGGAGAACAAGAAGCAATTATAGATAAACCATATAGTGCTTCAATAATAAATATAACAGATGTTTGTTTGCTTAGATTAAAAAATAAAGATTTTCGAGAATGGTTGGCTTGTGATAATGCTTTTGCGAATAAGTTAATTCATAATTTATCATCGCAAATTCATCATTTGACTAGGCGTACAGAAAGATATAGTTTATATTCTGCAATTGAACAGATTACAAAATTTTTATTAAATGCGGATATAAAAGATAATGAAATAACTAGAGAACAACTCACATATGAAGTGGATACGTCATATCGTAATATAAATCGGATTTTAAGGAAATTAGTAGATTTAAAAGTTATAACAGTAGTTGATGGAAATATAAATATTTTAGATAAAGAAAATCTAGAAAAAATATTTTTTCAAAATGCAGATAAAATGAATATAAAAAATAAAAAAATTAAAAAAGAGGAGTAAATAAGATGTATATACCAGAGCCACATACACAATTGACTAAAGAAATAAATACAGATTGTGCAATTATTATGGGAGATCCTGCCCGTGTAGATGTTATCAGTAAATTAATGAAAGATGTAAAAGAGTGGGCATTTAATCGTGAATATAAATCAGTTATAGGTATGTACAACGGAAAAAGAATTTTAGCAATGTCTACAGGTATTGGAGCACCTTCAGCCGCTATAGGCATTGAAGAATTAAATAATGTAGGTGTAAAGAAGATTATTCGTGTTGGTTCAGCAGGTGCAATGCAAGCTAATATAAATTTGGGAGAATTAATTATTGCTGAAGGTGTTGTTCGTGATGACGGTTTATCTAAAATGTATGTTCCTGAAATTTATCCAGCAGTGCCTTCATATAGATTGTTGAATTTAGCTCATAAATATGCGCCAAAGGCAGTATATGGTATAGTTCGTTCTCATGATGGTTTTTATATGGATAATAATGCTGAAGTTGAAGAATTTTGGTCTAAGCATGGTATCGTGGGTGCGGATATGGAATCTGGAGCATTGATGGTAATTGGTAGAAAACGTAATATAGAAACTTTATCTATTTTAAATAATGTAGTTTTATATCAAGGAGATTTGGCAGACGGAGTAAATAATTTAGTCAATGGTGATGAATTAATGGCTAAAGGTGAACAAGAAAGTTTAATATTGGCTTTGAATATTTTAAGTGATGAATCTTTGGAGGGATAATCATGAGTAATATACAAACAGAAAGACAACATAATTGGTGGTATAGTCAATTATTCACTAATTGGAAAAAATTTGAAATAAGTTATATTTCGGTATTATTATTATTACAATTTTTAGCATATGCTATTGTGCCTGATAGTCCAATTGGAATGCTCTCTGGCGTAGCTGGTGTACTTTGTTTAGTTTATGGTATGAAAGGTCGAAAAATATCTTTTATTTTCGGAACAGTACAATGTATAGCTATGACATATATTGCTTGGATAAGCCATGCTTATGGTTCATTTGCGATGGATATTATATATGTTATTTCTCAACCAATTGGTTGGTTCATGTGGGGACATAATGAAGCGACACATTCTTTTGAAAAAAATACTAGACAAAAAATATTTATTGGTGCTTTTGTTGCTTGGATTATTGGTTGGATTGTTTTATCAATGTTAGATGGACAATTGCCTTATTTGGATTCTATAAACTTTGTAATTAGTTTGATTGCCCAATTACTATATATTTGTAAGTATAAAGAAAATTGGTCTTTATGGATTATCGTAAATATTGCAAATACAACATATTGGACAATTTTGACTGTGCAGATGTTAATGGGAGATAATAATATTGGCTCTTTAGGTGCAAATTTATCACAAGTAGCATTACAGGTAGCATTATTATTTAACTCAGTTTATGCAAGTAAGGTTTGGGCTAGTGGTGAAGCTGATAATGAAGGTGGAGCAAAATAATTTTAATTTTATATACAAAAAAGGTCGTATTTTTTATACGACCTTTTTTATTAATTAGCAAAAATTTTCGTTTTTTGATGATTGTAATCCTTTTGGTGGCTTAAAGTGCATAAAGGCACTGGTGATAAATAATAACCCACCTGCAAAGATAAACACAAATTTTAAGCCTAAGATAGTGGCGATAAAACCACCAACTAAAGGGCCGATAGTTGAACCAATTTGTTGAGCAGAAAACATTAAACCAAATATACGGCCACGTTGTTCAGCTGGACTATGTTTAACTAATAGAGAATTAATTGAAGGATATACACCAGAATAAAATAGACCACACATAAATTGTAAAATAGCAAATGGGATTAGGCTACTCGGTAAAGATTGTATAACTAAAATAAAACCAGTACCAGCAAGTGTAATACACATTGTGCGGAAAAATCCATGTGATTGGCCATATCTACCCCAAAGCGGAGCAGAAATTGCACCAGCGAAACCACCCAGAGAAAAGACTATACCAGATAACATGACCACATTATCCATACTTTGATTTAATTGGGCAACATAAATAGTGAGTATTGGTTGTAAAATTAAAACAGCCATTTGGATAATAATAGCACATTCGAGCATACGTCGAATCATTGGTACTTTTAACAAATTGATTTTTTCAGCTTCTTTAGCTAAAGCTAATTGCTCAGCAGATTTTTGTTCGCGAGGAGGTTCTTTAATAAAAATAAGTGTGATTAAAGTAATTAAACCT
Organism: uncultured Megamonas sp.; assembly: GCA_963558795.1. GTDB lineage: Bacteria > Bacillota > Negativicutes > Selenomonadales > Selenomonadaceae > Megamonas. The sequence continues at coordinate 11,630 of CAUWIH010000026.1, forward strand.
AAAGCGCCAGCAGCGATAAAAAATGAAAAACGCATACCAAAAACACTAGCTAAAACGCCACCTAATAACGGGCCGATTACGCCACCAGCAGTAAGACCACCTTGCATTACACCCATACAAAACCCAAGTTTTTCTTTAGGTGCATAAGATGACATGATAGCAAGTTCAGCAGGCCAAAGACCAGCAGCTAACCCTTGTAAAATACGGGCAATCATTAATTGAAAAGGAGTATTGACGATACCACAAAGATAATAAGTAATAGCAAGACCAATTCCTGCACGGACAGCCATTGGTTTACGGCCTTTTTTATCAGCTAATTTACCCCAAATAGGTGCCATGATAGCACTAAAAATAAAAGATACAGAAAAAATAATACCGGACCACATATTTATATTATCAGTGACGCCAAGGTCTTTGATTAAATACATGGGTAAAAAAGGAATAAGCATGGTATAACTAGCTGACATCAAAACAACATTACAAGTTAAAATAGCCAATATAACTTTCCAACTCAAACAAATCAATCCTTTCATAATATTTTAATAGTATATAGTTGAGAGGTAAAATATTTGCTAAAAGAACAATTTAAATAAAAAGTTAAAATGAATCATGAACATCATTTTTATGTTTTTTATAATAAATATCGCGAATACAATCTGTGATAGCATTAACAACTAATACTATTGTTACACAAATAATAAATAAGTTAGTTTCACTCATTTGTAAAATCCTTTCTTGTATATTTAGATGTTATAATAAAAATAAATATTTATGTATATTAATTTAGGTATTATATATGTTAAATTAATTATATATTAAGCAAAAAAAAATAACAATTTATTAAGCAAAAAAAAATAACAATTTAGTACAAACAATACTATTGTTAAATTTTTGTAAGATATAAAAATAAAAGCCTACGCTAAAGTTAAATTATTAGCGTAGGCTTATTTATTATTTTTTCGCTACTTTGAGGCTATAGATAACAATAGCACCAATAAAGATTACCGGTAAAATATAATTCATATAATTAGTTATAGATAATAAGAAAGTACCGATGATTTTATCATGCAAAATCATTGTAGCTGCTGTATAAGCTAAAATGGCAGAACCAAGAGTGATTAAAATAGGAAGTTTATCCATCAAATTAGAAATAATTTGACTACCCCAAACAACGATAGGAATACTAATAGCTAAACCTAATAAAACAAGAACCATGTTACCATGAGCTGCGCCAGCAATAGCTAAAACATTATCTATACCCATAGCGGCATCAGCAATGATAATAGTTTTGATAGCTGTAGCAAAACCAGTAGAAGCACTAAATTTATTAGATTCTTCTAAACTATGGTCAGATGGTTTTAATAATTTAAAGGCGATTGGTAATAAAATAAGACCACCTATTGCTTGTAAAAATGGAATAGTGAGCAAATACGTAGCAATTAACGTCATAATAGCACGAATAATTACAGCACCAGCAGTACCAATATAAATGGCTTTTTTACGTAAGTTTTCAGGTAATTTACGTGAAGCCATAGCAATAACTACAGCATTATCACCAGCAAGTACTAAGTCTAATAAGATAATTGAGCCTAAAGCAAATAAAAATTGAGTTGATAAAATGTCCATGAATATCTCCTTTGTAAAAAATATAATACATTTTTAGTGTATTAAAAACAAAAAAAAGACTTTTAATACACATAAAAAATATGCGTATTAAAAGTCTCACTTATCGAAAATTATCGACGTTATTGCCAGAAGCAAAATGCTACAGTGATTGTTGACAATAACACAAGGAAGTTACTCCCTTTTAATATCATATACAGATTATAAAGGATAAGTAAAGTCGATGTCAATATTTTATTGAGCGGATAATTTTAAACAAGTATCGATTAATTCTTGCATTTCTGGTGGAATGAATTTGTTTTTATGATACACAATATTAAATTGACGTTTAAAAACAAGTCCCGGAATGGTAAAAGTTTTGATTTTACCAGATTTTAATTCATCTTTTACCGCTTCTGTAGAAATAACAGAAACGCCAAGCCCACGAATAACAGCTTTTTTGATGGCTTCCATACTATTATAGATACCACTTGTTTGATAATAAATATTATGTTGGTGCATTACTTGTTCAAATAATTCACGAGTACCACTGCCTGTTTCGCGAATGAAGAATTTTAAATTGGTTAAATCTTTAGCGGTAATTTCTTGATTAGCAAGAGGGTGATTTTCACCAATAATAAAGACCAGTTCATCATTCATGAAAGGCTTGGTAATCAAATATTCAGAATGAATTTCGCCTTCAACAAGAGCTATATCTAAACTATCATTTAAAAGCATTTCTTCAAGTTCAGAAGTATTATGAATTTCAGAGAAAATCTCTTTATTAGCATCATTTTGGGAAATATGTTGAATTAAATCAATTAAAAAATTACTGCCAATGGTGATACTTGCACCAATACGTAAATGATATACTTCATTGAAAGCGCGCATAGCTTGTTCTGTTTGCGCATTTAAATTTATAAGATTGCGTGAATAACGTAATAAACGACGACCGGCTTCTGTAATAAAAATGCGACGACCTAAACGTTCGAATAATAAAGTTTGATAATGAGATTCTAATTCTTGAATAACTTGGCTTACAGAAGGCTGTGTCATGTGTAATTTTTTAGCAGCAGCAGTAATACCATTTTCTTCGCAAACTTTGATAAAAATAGCCAGATGTCTAAGTGTCATATACATACCCCATTGTATTTATAAAATATAATATTGTTTCACGTGAAACATTATTTTTCAACCTGAATGCCTGCACCAGGGCCATCAGTTGCGATAGCTACACCAGCTTCGGCAAAGGTTTTCATATCTTTCATCATTTGAAGTGAGGCATCAATTAATTTCATACCTAGAGAACAAACGCAACCACCGCTAGTGGAAATATCTAAATCTAGATAATCTGGACAAGTAAACATTAAATAAGGATTGATTTCAGGGGCTAAAAGTAAGGCGTATTTTAAAGCAATAGTAGATACCAAATCATCGGATAAAATTAAAATTCCATTACTAGCAGCACCAATAGCCACACCAGCCATGAAAGCAACTTGTTTTAAATCGTCAGTAGCTTGTAAAGAAAGAAAACCACGTTTTCCATAACGAAGGTCGCCTTTAATTGTACAAAGTTGTTGTTGAATACTTAAACTAAATGTGCCACAAATTTCTTTAGGGTGAGTTTCACAACAAGCGATACCTAAAACATCAGTATTTTTTATTTGAGAACCATAACTAATACCCTGTAAAATGCTAAAGGAAAGATGTTTTTCATGTAATACCGCTCCAGGTAGGGCTGTAAAATGATAATCTGCGTTAGCATGGTCAGCAAAAGATTGTGTTAAGCGATGTTGAACAACACTACAACTTTTTTTTGAAGTAACAACTAAGATTTTTTTCTTTACGGATGTAGGTTTTACTTCTTTTAAAATGCCGGATAAATGTTCAGCAATTTCTTCTAATCTACCTAAACTATAAATAGGTTTAGTTAAATTATCTATACGAAAACGACATTTTTTTTGAATTTCGGTATCAATAGCGGGAATTTCATGAATACGTTTCAATAAAGTAGTTTTAGTACTAAAATCTGTTTCAGGAACATTTGGTCGAATAAGTTTATCATTTTCGGCAAGCGCTGCTTGATAAACAGATTGATAAGCATTGATAGCACAATCTAAGATATTTACAGCAATAGAAGAACCAGTAGCTTCGCCTAAACGGAAATGTAAATCCATATATGGAGAAAGATTTAATTTTTTTAATATAGCATTATGAGCTGGTTCAGCAGCTAAATGTGAAGCCATTAAATAATTGGTGATTTCTGGGCAAAGAGCTTGAGCTACTAAAGCAGCAGAACCAGTATTAAAGCCATCAAGAACTACAAAACAGCGATTAGCAGCAGCACCGAGAATAATACCAGTAATACAAGCTAATTCAAAACCGCCTAATTTACTGATTACATCAAGACCATCATTAGGATTTGGTTGATTAATTTCAAGTGCTTGGCGAACTACTTCAATTTTTATAGCAAGACGTTCATCAGAGATATTAGTGCCTCTACCTGTTGCTTCTTCTGGTGTTAGATTACAAAAACAAGCGACCATAGCAGCGCTAGAAGTAGTATTAGCAATGCCCATTTCGCCAGGTAAAAAACAACGATAGCCTTGTTTTGCATATTCATTAACAAGTTCAATGCCTGTTTCGATAGCACGAATAGCTTGTTCACGAGTCATTGCTGGGCCTTTGGCACAGTTTTTGGTGCCAGGAGCAATTTTTTTATTAATTAGTCCAGGAATATCATCGACAGGAGCTTTGATACCCATATCGACAACAATCATATCAGAACCGCAAAAATTAGACATACAATTGGCCACAGCACCTTTAGAAATAAGATAATTTCTAGTCATGTGGGCTGTAGTTTCTTGCGGATAAGCACTGACATTCATTTCAGCAACACCATGGTCACCACAAGTGATAATAGTGAATTTTTTGGGGATTTCAGGATGAATTTGACCTGTAATTCCTACATAGCGTAATAATAAATTTTTTAATTCACCAAGACCAGACGCATTCGTCATAGTTTGGTGGAGTTTATTTTCAACAAATTTTATAGCTCGTTGATCTGGAGGTAAAATTTGTTTGATTGTTTCATTAAGCAATGACATGGGCCTTCTCCTTTGCAACTTGTTTTAGACTTAGTCCAATACGATTACGTTTAGCATCAACACTAATGACTAAAACATCTAAATTATCACCAACAGATACAACATCTAAAGGATGCTTAATGCGTTTGGTACTGAGCTCAGAAATATGAATAAGACCAGCAGTTTTGATACCAATATCGACAAATACGCCAAAATCAGTGATATTACGAACAGTTCCACGCATAATAGTCCCCACTTTAATGTCTTCAAGCTTTATAATATTTTGGCGAGTCAATGGTGCTGGTAAATCTTCACGTGGGTCACGACCAGGTTTTACTAAAGCATCTAAAATATCTTTTACGGTAGGAATACCGGCATTTAATTTTTGAGCTAATTGTTCAATTTGAACTAATTTTACTTTAGCTTTTAAGATTTCAAGTTGATTTTTATCGGCTAAATCCTTTAAAGAAAAACCTAATTCAGCTAAGATTTTTTCAGCTAAAGAATAGGATTCAGGATGTACCGGAGTATTATCAAGAGGTGATTTTGCGCCACTAATACGTAAGAATCCAGCACATTGAGTAAAAGCAGCTGGGCCTAGACGAGATACTTTTAATAATTCTTTACGGGAGGAAAATACGCCATTTTCTTCTCGATATTTAATAATATTTTTGGCAATAGTAGCATTAATACCTGCAATATGTTTGAGTAATGCAGCAGAAGCGGTATTTAATTCTACACCTACATGGTTTACCGCAGATTCAATAACTGCGTCTAAAGTATTAGCTAATTCTTTTTGATTTACATCATGTTGATATTGACCAACTCCAATAGCCTTAGGTTCAATTTTTACAAGTTCAGCTAAAGGGTCTTGAATGCGACGAGCAATAGAGATAGCTCCACGGATTGTTACATCGTAATCAGGTAATTCTTCAATGGCTAATTTAGATGCAGAATAAACAGAAGCACCAGCTTCGTTCGTGATTAAATAATGGACATTTAAATGATTTTCATGAATTAAATTAGCCACAAATTCTTCTGTTTCATAAGATGCTGTACCATTACCGATAGAAATTAAATCAACATTGTATTTTTGAATGTAATGCAATATTTTAGTAGCTGAGGCAGATTTTTTTTCTTCACTCATAGTGATATATAATACCCCATGATCAAGAACTTGGCCTGTAGCATCTACAATAGCTAATTTACAGCCAGTACGGTAACCAGGGTCAAGACCCATTACTGTGTGACCAGCAAGAGGTGCTTGTAAAAGTAATTGTTTTAGATTAGAACCGAATACATGAATTGCTTGTTTTTCAGCATTTTCAGTAAGTAAATTACGTATTTCACGTTCTAAGGCTGGGAAAATTAAGCGTTTATAAGCATCATTTATTGCAGTTAAAATGATATCGGTTAAAGTAGAATTTGCTTTTATGATAAATTTACTAATAATATGAATATCTTGCTCTATATCACTAACTAATTTTACTTTTAAAATATCTTTATTTTCACCACGATTGATAGCAAGAATACGATGTGATGGTAATTGACGAATTGGTTCGGTGTAATTATCATACATTAGAAAGGCTTCTTCACTATCTTTTTCAGCATTTCGTGTAATGTTAAGTGTAGCTATTTGCCAGAGATGTTTACGAAGTTTTGCACGAATATCAGCATTATCGGATATTATTTCAGCAATAATATCTAATGCCCCTGAAATAGCTTCATCAATAGATGGAATTTCTTCATTTAAATAATCTTTGGCTATTTCTTTAAGTTTTTCAGTATTGATTTGTTGAGCTAAAATGATATTAGCTAAAGGCTCAAGACCTTTTTCTTTGGCAATCATAGCGCGTGTACGTTTCTTTTGTTTATATGGTAAGTAGATATCTTCAAGTTCTTGAAGTTTTTCTACATTATCAATAGCAAAAGAGAGTTCAGGTGTCATTTTACCTTGTTCTTCAATGCTATTTTTGATTTCATTTTGACGTTTGATTAGATTACGTGTATAAGTTAATTTATCAGCTAAATCGCGAAGTTGCTCGTCTTTCATTTCTCCTGTAGCTTCTTTACGATAACGAGCAATAAATGGAATGGTATTTCCTTCATCTAACAGCTTTATAGCAGCATTTACTTGGTTAGGTTTTAATTGAAGTAAATTTGCTAAATATGCTGATATATTTTGTTCAAGCATAAAAAGTCTGCTACTTGAAATATGGACAAGTTTATCCAAATTCAAGAATATTACTGTTTCATCCTGCATACTTTTGCCTGAGCTACTCATATTTTTTGTGCAGTCCACAGTCGTAAATTCCTGACTAGCCATCAGTACATATATACATTTGCTTTTACTGTGCAATCTTGTATATTTGATTATCTCTTAGATTTATTGACGCATTTAAGTCTCTATTAATTACTAATCCACATTGTGGACATCTATAGACTCTATCTTTTAACTTTAAATCTTTTTTTACATAACCACATTGGCTACAAGTTTTACTACTTGCATAAAATCTATTAGATAATCTAACTTCAATGTTGTTTTGATGACATTTATTTATTAATTTTATTCTAAATTCATAAAATTTTTGTTCAGCTATTGCTTTTGCTAAATGTCTATTTTTTATCATTCCTGATATATTTAAATCTTCTATATTAATAAATTCTGGTTTGGTTTTCACTAGTTCATTAATAGTTTTATTTAAATAATCTGTTCTGATATTTGTTAATCTATCATGAAGTTTTTGTACTTTTAACACTTGCTTTTGGATATTTTGCCTAGTAGCAGAACCTCCATTCTTTTTATTTCTAATTTTTAAGCTTTCATATTTCCTTGAAAGTTTTCTTTGTTGTCTTTTTAAAGATTTTTTTAGTTTTTTTATTGTATTAGTTTTATTAATATTTTTATATACTCTTTTATCTGATATAGTAGCAAATTCTTTTATTCCTAAATCTATCCCTATACCAGATGAATATGGCTTATTATTTTGTTTTACTACTTCTTCTACTATGATTGAAATATAATATCTATCACATTTTTTGGTTATAGTTCCACTTTTAATCATAGAATTCAATGGAATATATCCAAATTCTTTTAATCTTACAAATCCTAAAGTTGGAACTTTTATTCTGTGTCTTTCTAAAGTAAAATCTGTTTTGTTGTTTTTAGGTAGATACATGCCAACATTAGATTTATTTTTCTTTTTAAATTTAGGAAAAGCACCTTGTTTTTTAAAAAACTTTTTAAATGCTTTTTCTCCATTCATAATAGATTGTTTAACAGCTTTAGACGATACATTTTTTATCCATAAATAATCTTGATTATTAGGAATAAATTCGTTATTAAGCCATTTAGAAAAAGACATTCCTGAAACAAAACTACCTGTTTCTTCATAAACTTCTTTATTGTGAGCTATATAAAAATTATATATAAATCTACATACGCCAATAGTTTGATTTATTTTTATGATTTGTTTGTTAGTAGGTTTGATTTCTATTTTGTATGCTTTTAACATAATGAATCATCTCTTTGTCTAACATTAGATACTCTAGCATAAATTATATTTTTACATACTTTATTTTCCATAGAAATACCCATATAGATTTTGTATTGTTCTTCGGTATAAAATCTGTCTCCTGTAGGGGTTCTGTAAGCTATTAATTTGCCATCGTTATTCCAACATCTTAATGCCCTAGTTGATACATTAAGCAGTTCAGCAAATTGAGAAATTGTATATTTTTTCATGTTTAAATTATGACATTTTTGTCTAATTTTATCAAATATTTAATTAACTGTTTTCAGCTCCTTAATAAATATTAATAATAATTATATCATATTATAAAGAAAAAGCGTTATAAGGAAACAGTGAGAAACGAGTGATAGATATATCTTAATTGACGATAAAAAAACACTGTGATAGAATTAACGCCATAGAAATTCATAAGTTTTAAAAAATGTTGTAAATTTGATAACATGGGGGATTTAATATGCCAATAAAAATACCGAGTAGTTTACCTGCTTCACAGATATTAGAAAGTGAAAATATATTCGTAATGGATACCGAAAGGGCATATAAACAAGATATTCGTCCTTTGAAAATCTTGATTTTAAATTTAATGCCTAATAAAACTATTACTGAAACACAGTTATTGAGATTATTAGGTAATACACCATTACAGATAGAGGTAGATTTTATTTATACAGAATCATATCTACCAAAACATACATCTATTCAATATTTATCACAATTTTATGGTACATTTGAAGATGTAAAAGATAAATATTATGATGGATTTATTATAACAGGTGCGCCTGTAGAACGTATGGAATATGAAGAAGTTGCTTATTGGAAAGAAGTATGTGAAATCATGGATTGGAGTAGAACACATGCGTGGTCAACTTTCCATATTTGTTGGGGTGCTTTTGCAGGACTTTATCATCATTACGGTATAAAAAAATATTATGAGCCAAGAAAAGTTTTTGGTGTATATAAACATCATTTAAACGTACAACATGAAAAATTATTCCGTGGATTTGATGATGAATTTTATGTACCACATTCTCGTCATATTGGCATGAAACGTGAAGATATTGAAAAAGTAAAAGATTTAACGATTATGGCTGAAGGTGATGCAGGCGTATATATCATTGCTAATCTAAAAGATAATGAATTTTTTATTACTGGACATGCTGAATATGACCCATATAGTTTAAAAAGTGAATATGATAGAGATATTAAAGCTGGTATGGACATGCATATACCTACAAATTATTATCCAAATGATGATCCAACAAAAGAACCAATTGTTCGTTGGCGTAGTGTAGCGAATTTGTTATTTAATAATTGGCTTAACTATTATGTATACCAAGAAACACCATATGATATTGATACATTAAAAGAAAATCCAAAACATAAATAATAAAACAAATAAAAATTAAGTTCGAGAGGAAATGACATCGTTGAGTTTGGTAAAAAAAGTAATAATAGGCATGCTTATGTGCTGTTTTATGTTGGTAAATAATATAGTAGGGGCAAATCCTTTGCCAGATCCAGATACTTGGGCAGAATCAGCTTGTCTTATTGACGCAGAGGATAATGGTGTATTATATGGTAAAGATGAAGATAAAATAATGCATCCAGCGAGTACTACGAAAATAATGACAGCTATTGTGGCATTAGAAAGTGGAAAATTAGATGAACCCTTGGTAATTACCCCCGAAGCTGTAAATACAGAACCGTCGTCTTTAGGTCTTCGACTTGGTGATAAAATAACACTTAGAGAGGCATTAACTGGAATGATGATTGTATCGGGAAATGATGCAGCTGTAGCAGTGGCACAAACTGTAGCTGGTAGTGTCCCTGCTTTTGCCAAAATGATGAATGATAAAGCAAAAGAGTTAGGAGCGAAAAATACTCATTTTGTAAACCCTCATGGATTAACAAATTATAAACATTATTCGACAGCACATGATATGGCAATTATTGCTAGTTATGCGATGAAAAAACCAGAGTTTCGTCAGATGGTAAATAAACAAGCTTATAATATGAAATATATGGATGGTCATACTGTATATGTAACGACTACTAATAGATTTTTAAAAAGCGGTTTTTATGGAGCAAATGGCATAAAGACAGGTTTTACCAATGCAGCAGGTGATTGTTTAGTAGCTTCAGCAACTAGGGGTAAAAAGACAATGATAGCTGTCTTTTATAATGATGATTATCGTTGGGACGATGCACCAAATTGGTTAGAATTTGGTTTTAGTTTTTATGATAAAAGTGAATTAAAATAGTATTTTAGGTAAAAAAACACCGCAAACAATTTGTTTGCGGTGTTTTTTGTCATGGAGTAATTAATTTGACATTATTTTGTTTGAAATATTCATCGTATTTTGGTGTAAATTTATTATCAGAAATAATATAATCCATGTCTTTTAATTTTGCAAAAGTAACCAAAGAAACTTGGTCCATTTTTGTAGAATCTACTAAAAGAATTTTTGTTTTACTATGGCTAGTAAGATATTTTTTAATATCACCTTCCATAGGAGAGGCATTAGTTGCACCATTTTCAATAGATATACCAGTAGCGGCTAAGAAACATTTTGAGATATTAAAGCCTTCTAAAAATTGAAGAACACAAGCTCCAGTAAAAGCATTAGATGGACGATAAAGTGTACCACCAGTGGCAATTACATTGATTTGTGGATAATGAAACGCTTCATTAATTACATAAACATTGGCAGTTAAAATAGTGAGATTTTTCTTTTCGGATAAGTAAGGAACCATGTGCATAGTTGTTGTCCCAGAATCGATAAAGATAATATCATTATCTTCAACAAGTGTTGCAGCAAGTTTGGCTAAATGTTTCTTTTTAGCTTTGTTTTTGATTTCACGAGAGGCAAAAGGTTCGGGAATATTAGTTTGATTGCGCATAATACCGCCGTAAACTTTTTTTATTGTACCGCGTTTTTCGAGTTCTACAATATCTCTACGTATAGTATTTTTGGAAACATTGAAAATCTCACAAAGATGATTAATAGAAATAGTATTTTGTTCTTCTAAGAGATTTTCGATATCATTTAAACGAGTAGCTTTCATGATAAGCACCACCTAGTAAAATATTATCAAAATATATAAATTTTTATGAGTAAGTTTTGATTAAATTAACCATTTGTGATAATTATATTATTATTTAATACTTTTTGCAAGATTTTTAAATCAAATTAGTATACATAATTATTTTTAATCTATATATAATTGTTTGTTTTTGAAATTATAATGGATATATATTGAATAAATTTTAAGATATTTTAGAAAAAGTATTGACAATCATCAAAAAATGTATTAAATTGTAATCAAAAGATAATCAAAAACTAATCAAAAATAAAACAATACATATCCAACGTATAAACGTATAAAGGATTTAAAATTATTAAGGAGTTGAATAGTAATGGGCGTATTTTTAGTTCCATCAAAAATTTTATCTGGTGTAGGTGCAATTAATGAATTAGGTGCAAATATTCAAGGTAAAGGCCAAAAAGCCTTAATCGTTACTGATAAATTTATGGTACAGTTTGGTAATGTTGCAAAAGTTACAGATGCTCTTGATGCTTGTAATATTGAATATGTAGTATATGATGGCATTAGCGGTGAACCAACAGATAAAATGGTGGCAGCTGGTGTAAAACTTTACCAAGAAAATAACTGTGATTTCTTAATTGGTTTAGGCGGCGGTAGCCCAATGGATAGTGCAAAAGCAATCGGTGTTATGGTAGCAAGTGGTGCTGAAAAAATCAGCGATTTTATGCACAAATCTATTACTGTAGAAGTTCCTTATTTAGTTGCAATCCCAACAACAGCAGGAACAGGTTCTGAAGCAACTCAGTTCACAATTATTGCTGATACTGAAAATAACGTAAAAATGTTACTTGCAGGCCCATCTGTATTACCAGCTTTAGCAGTTGTTGACCCAGCATTTACTATGACAGCTCCTCCATTTGTTACATCAAATACAGGTGTTGACGCTCTTTGTCATGCAGTAGAAGCTTATACTTCTAGAAAAGCACAACCACTTTCTGATACATTTGCTCTTTCCGCTATTAAACGAATTCATGAAAATTTACCTATTTGCTATGCTGATGGTAAAAATGAACAAGCAAGAATGCAAATGGCGCTTGGTGCAACAGAAGCAGGTATCGCATTTAATAACTCTTCTGTAACAATTGTTCATGGTATGAGCCGTCCAATTGGCGCATTATTCCATGTCCCACATGGTTTATCAAATGCGATTTTACTTCCTGTTTGTATGGAATTTGCTATTCAAGAAAATACAGCAAGATTTGCAGATATCGCTCGTATTATGGGTGTTGCTGATGAAAATACAGAAGATATGGTAGCAGCTAAAGCTTTCGTTGCAGAAGTAACTCGTTTCTGTAAAGAATTAGGTATTCCATCTACAGAAGAAGTTTTAGCAAAAGGTGGTTTCACAAAAGAAGATTTCTTAGCTCAATTAGATAAAATGGCAACTGATGCTTTAGATAGCGGTAGCCCAAATAACACAATGAAACAACCTACAAAAGAAGAAGTTATTGAAATCTATAAAAAATTGTTTTAATCGGATAAATTAAGGAGTACACATTATGGCATTAGCTAAATTAAGTGAGTTATTAGGCTCAATAAAAGATAATAGTTATGCAATTGGTTCATTCAATGTTTCCAATATGGAAATGGCAATGGGTGCAATCAAAGCTGCAGAAACTATGCAAGCCCCAATTATTATACAGATAGCAGAAGGAAGACTTAGATATTCTCCACTTGAACTTTTAGGTCCAATCATGATGGCCGCTGCTAAATATACAGATGTACCAATTGCTGTACATCTTGACCATGGTGGAAGTTTAGAAACAATCAAATTAGCACTTGATTTAGGATTTACATCTGTTATGTTTGATGGTTCTAAATATCCTTTAGAAGAAAATATTGCTCGCACTAAAGAGGTTATTGCATTAGCAAAATCTTATGGTGCAGATGTAGAAGCAGAAATTGGCCGTGTAGGTGGCGCTGAAGGCGATTACAAAGCAGTAGAAATTGCAATCACAAGTGTAGAAGAAGCAAAACGCTTTGCTCAAGAAACTGGTGTTGATGCTCTTGCAGTAGCAATTGGTACAGCTCATGGTAATTATCGAGAAACTCCACAATTACGCATTGATCGTTTAAAAGAAATTGCAGCAGAAGTAAGTTGCCCACTTGTATTACATGGTGGTACAGGTCTTACTGACCAAGACTTTAAAGATTGTATCGCAGGTGGCATTAAAAAGATTAATATTGCAACAGCATCTTATGATAGCGTAGCGAGACGTTTTAAAGAAGTAGCAAAAGATGATCCGAAAGCAAATTATTTCACATTTAGTGATGCAGCGGTAAATGCTACTTGTGAAAATATCATGAAACACATGGAAATATTCGGTTTAAAAAATAAATTATAATAGTACTAGAAGATAAATTAAAAATGCAACTAGTTAAGGAGAGACTGACATGGCTTTAGTAGAATTTGATCAGAAAAAACCTATGGATATCGTTTTAATCGGTAGAGCAGCTATTGATTTTAATCCAAATGAAATACATCGCACTTTAGATAAAGTAAGAACTTTCACTATGTATGTAGGTGGTAGCCCTGCAAACATCGCTGTAGGCGTAAATAAACTTGGTAAAAAAGTAGGCTTTATTGGTGCTGTATCTAATGACCAATTTGGTGATTTTATTATTAATTTCTTCAATGAACGCGGTATTGATACTTCCCAGATTATTCGTGCAAAAAATGGTGAAAATTTAGGTCTTACTTTCACTGAAATCAAAAGTCCAACTGAAAGCAGTATTTTAATGTACAGAAATATGGCAGCTGATTTTGTAATCACTCCAGAAGATGTTTCTGAAGAATATATTGCACAAAGCAAAATTTTATTAGTATCTGGTACAGCACTTGCTGCAAGCCCTTCCCGTGAAGCTTGCCTTATGGCTATCAATTATGCTAAAAAACATGGTACAAAAGTTATCTTCGATATTGATTATCGTGAATATAATTGGAGAAGCAAAGCAGATATCGCTGTTTACTATTCTTTAGTTGGTCGTATGAGTGATGTTATCATTGGTTCTCGTGAAGAATTCAATTTAACTGAATATTTACCAGAAGAAAATGATGTAGCAGATTATGAAATTGCTGAAAAATATCTTGGTTATGGTAACCAAATCGTTATCATTAAACATGGTAAAAAAGGTTCTGTAGCTTATGGTGCAGATAAAGAAGCATTCAAAGTTGATTCTTATAAAATTAAACTCTTAAAATCCTTCGGTGGTGGAGATGCTTATGCGTCCGCATTCATTTATGGTCTTTTAGAAGGTTGGAGTTTATCTGATTCTCTTCGTCATGGCACAGCTCATGCTGCTATGGTTGTTGCAAGTCATAGCTGTTCTGAAGCAATGCAAGATGCTCCTGCTATTGATGCTTTCATTGAAGAACATGCAGCTGAACAAGTTATCACTCCAGTTGAATGGAAGGTAGTGTTATAATGGCTGAAGCAAAATTTGGTAAAATGGGTGCACAATTAAACCATGGTTATAATAGTGCAACTACTTGCGAAAGCAATATGATGATGGATATCGGTATTCAAGTGATGAATGCTGGTGAAAAACTCACATTTAAAGAAGATAAAAAAGAAGTAGCTTATGTAATTTTAACTGGTGAAGTAAAAATCTCTTGGGAAAATCATAGCGAAGTAATGAAACGTACTTCTTTATTTGATGAAAATCCTGCTTGCTTACATGTACCATTTGGTGTAGAAGTTGTAATAGAAGCTGTAGCTGATTCTGAAGTTTTAATTCAAAAAACAGAAAATGATACAAAATTTGCTCCAAAATTCTATCATCCAGAAGATGTTCAAGCTGATGTTTTTGGTGGTGGTGTATGGAGTGGTACAGCTACAAGAACAGTTCGTACAATTTTTGATTATGAAAGTGCACCATATTCTAATATGGTAAATGGTGAAGTAATTAATAGTCCTGGTCGTTGGTCTAGTTATATTCCACATTTCCATCCACAACCAGAAGTATATGTATATAAATTTGACCGTCCTCAAGGTTTTGGTGCAGCATTTATCGGTGAAGATACATTCCGTACAGAAACAAATGCATATGTAGCAATTCCTGGTGGTGATATACATCCACAGGTAACAGCTCCGGGTTATGCTATGTGGTATAGCTGGATGATAAGACATCTTCCAGATGATCCTTGGGCCAAAACTCGTATTGTATGTGAAGAACATGCTTGGCTTGAAGAAGATGGAGCAGAAGCAAAAATTTGGGACCCATTAAAAAAATAAAATAAATTAAATTACAAAAATAAAGCTGTAGTAAAATCGCTACAGCTTTATTTTTAAACAGACAATAAAAAGATAATATAGCCCTATTTTTTAGTTAATATTATATCTATAGTGTTTCATTGGTTTATGGTATATTATTAATTGTAAAAACAAGTTAATGATTTATGTGCATAAAGATAAATATTGCCCGCAAAAGCAACATTTTGCAACTTGATAATGAAAGGATTAGATAATAATGGCAAATACAGTTCGTCTTACAGTAGCTCAGGCTTTAGTAAAATTTTTGAATAATCAGTATATTGAATTTGATGGTAAACAAAATAAAATGTTTAAAGGTATCTTCACTATTTTTGGTCATGGTAATGTTGTTGGTCTTGGTGAAGCTTTAGAAAATGATCCAGGTGATTTAATTGTACATCAAGGTCGTAATGAACAAGGTATGGCTCATGCAGCAATGGGTTATGCAAAACAAAAAAGAAGAAAACAAATTTATGCATGTACTTCTTCTGTAGGACCTGGTGCAGCAAATATGGTAACAGCAGCAGCAACTGCAACTGCTAACTGCATACCAGTATTATTTTTACCTGGTGATGTATATGCAACTCGTCAGCCAGATCCAGTTCTTCAACAAATGGAACAACCACATGATTTATCTATTAGTACAAATGATGCTTTTCGTGCTGTATCTAAATATTGGGATAGAGTTACTCGTCCTGAGCAGTTGATGAGTGCATGTATTAATGCAATGCGTGTATTGACTGATCCAGCTGATACTGGTGCAGTAACAATTGCACTTCCTCAAGATGTTGAAGGTGAAGCATATGATTATCCAGAATACTTCTTCCAGAAACGTGTTCATCGCATTGACCGCCGTCCTGCAACAAAAGCTATGGTTGAAGATGCAATTAAATTAATCACTGCTAAGAAAAAACCAATGCTTATCTGTGGTGGTGGTGTAAAATATTCTGAAGCTTGGGATACATTTAGAGAATTTGCTCATAAATATAATATTCCATTTGGCGAAACACAAGCAGGTAAAGGGGTTATCGTTTGGGATGATCCAATGAATTTAAATGGTCTTGGTGAAACAGGTTGTATAGCTGCTAATGAAATTGCTAAAGAAGCTGACCTTGTAATTGGTGTTGGTACTAGATATACAGACTTTACGACATCTTCTAAATGGATTTTCCAAAATCCAGAAGTTTCTTTCTTAAATATCAATGTTTCTGAATTCCATGCATATAAATTAGATGGTGTACAGGTTGTAGCTGATGCTAAAGTAGCACTTGAAGCTATTGATGCTGAACTTGAAAAAACTGGCTGGAAATCTTCCTATACTACAGAAATTGCTGCTGCTAAAGCAAAATATGTAGCAGAAACAGATCGTTTATACAACTTAGAATATACAGGTAAAGATTTTGTTCCAGAAATTGATGATGCTTTAGATACAGATAAAGTATATGAAGAATTCCACAATATTACAGGTTCCTATCTAACTCAAAGCCGTGCATTTGGTATTATTAATCAATTTGTTGCTAAAAATGGTGGCGTTGTAGTAGGTGCATCTGGTTCTTTACCAGGAGATTTACAAAGAGGTTGGCGTGTATATAACCCTAATACTTACCATGTCGAATATGGTTTCTCTTGTATGGGTTATGAAGTAAATGCTTCTTTAGGTGTAAAAATGGCTGAACCTGATAAAGAAGTATATACTATGGTTGGCGATGGTGCATACATGATGCTTCATTCTGAACTTCCTACGTCTATTCAAGAACATAAAAAGATTAATGTTATGTTATTTGATAATATGACATTTGGTTGTATTAATAATCTTGAAATTGAACATGGTATGGGTAGCTTTGGTACAGAATTCCGTTTCAGAAATGAAAAAACTGGTAAATTAGATGGTGGCTTTGTACCAGTAGATTTTGCGATGAATGCAGCTTCTTATGGTTGCAAAACTTATAAAGCAACAACTGTAGAAGAATTAAAAGCAGCTTTAGAAGATGCTGAAAAACAAACAGTATCTACATTAATAGATATCAAAGTATTACCAAAAACAATGCTTCATGGTTATGGTCATTGGTGGCGTGTAGGTCAGCCTCAAGTTTCTAAGAGTGAAACTGTTCGTAAGGCATATGAAGCACTTAAAGTAGAACTTGCAAAAGCTAGACAATATTAATTGAAATATTAAAATGAATAAAAGTCCCATAATTTTATGGGACTTTTTTAGTATAATTTATTGGAGTGTAATAAAAATGAAAGTAGTAGCATTTAATGGTAGCCCTAGAAAAGGCGGTAATTGTGAACAAGCGTTAAATTTTATGGGAGAAGTATTTAATAACAATGGTATAGATTTTGAAATTGTACAAGTTGGTAATAAAATGATAAGAGGATGTTTAGCTTGTTATCATTGTTTACAGACTGGCAGTAGTTATTGTGTGCAAAAAGATGATGTTAATGAATGGATTGATAAAATGGTAGAAGCTGATGGTATAATCGTAGCATCTCCAGTTTATTATGGTGGTATATCAGGTACAATGAAATGCTTTTTAGATCGAGCTTTTTTAGCTGCTGGTCATAAACTTCATCATAAAGTAGGAGCATCTATAGTAACTGCTCGTCGTTCTGGAGCATTAGAAACATTTCAACAATTAAATGCTTATCTTAATACCATGGAAATGATAATGCCAACAGCAGATTATTGGAATAATCTTCATGGATTAGATGTAGGAGAAATAAATCAAGATATTGAAGGTATTGAAGTTATACAAAAATTAGCTCGTAATATGGCTTGGATTATGAAAGTTATTGAGGCAAGTAAAGGTAAAATTGATCCACCAGAAACGAAGCAAAGAACAATGACTAATTTTGTACGTTAATGAGTATTTTATGAATTATAGATAAAGAAAAAGAGCCTTTTTTTAAGGCTCTTTTTTTGTTAAACTAGAAATTAAAATATAAGTAAAAGGAGATGTCTATATGGCTATTACCTTACAGCAAATAGCTGATTTAGCTGGTGTTTCACGTGGAACAGTAGACAGAGCGTTAAATAATCGCGGTCGTATTAAACCAGAAGTAGCACAACGTATAAAAAAAATTGCTCAAGAAGTTGGCTACAAACCTAGTAGAGCAGGACGTGCATTAGCTATGGCTAAAAAAAATATAAAAATTGGTGTTATTTTACAATTAGCTCAAACACCATTTATGCAAGATGTTTTAACAGGGTTAAAAGCTGCTAAACTAGAAGTTGAGAGTTTTGGTGCAACTGTAGAAATCTATGAAATAAATGGTGTAAATCCAGCAGAAGTAATTCATACTATGAAAAAAATGCAAGTAGATGATTTTAATGGCATTGCCCTATCTCCATCACAAGACAATTTGCTAATCCAATTAGTTGATAAATTTTCTAAAGAAGATAATATTCCCATTATTACATTTAATGCTGATTTAGAAAATACGGCTCGTCTTTGCTTTATTGGACAAAATGCACAAAAAAGTGGACAAACAGCAGCAGGCTTAATGGGAGAAATTACAGAAGGACGAGGACAAATTATTGTTATCTCTGGACATGAAGAAAACTTATCCTTGCAACAACGTGCCCATGGCTTTAATCAGGAAATTGCTATATCTTATCCACAAATAAATAATCTTGGCATACGTTACGCTTATGATGATGATTGGGTAGCAGAAAAAATTACTGATGAAGTTTTACATGATTACCCATATTTAAAAGGCATTTATATCACCGGCTCTGGTGTTCTAGGTGTTTGTAAAGCATTGCAAAAAGCCAATAAAACACATAATGTGAAAGTCATTGCTAATGACTTTATCGTAGAAAATATTCAACTTTTACTTGATGGTACCATTAATTTTTTAATTGGACAGGACGCTTATACTCAAGGTTACCAATCAATCATGCTATTATTTCATAAACTATTTGATAATAAAAATCCTGATAATAAATTTGCTTATACTGATATTGTAATTAAAAATCGCTTCAATGTTTAATCTACCGGGAATTGTTTTCATAGTAAAAATAATGGTTCTTTGTCAAATGTTGGGGTAAAGGATAGACAAATTGTTGTCTATCCTT
>CAUWIH010000027.1:0-31177 GCA_963558795.1 uncultured Megamonas sp.
CTCTATTTTTTTAGTGATATAAAATACAACTTTAGTTTGTTTATGTTAGTAAAATTAAAATTAGATTAAAATTTCTATTGACTTTTATTATCACATCCTTTATAATGCAAAAATGTAATCGATAAATTTTACAAATGTAAATATAAAAATAAAATATTGAAAATTAGGTGTAGCAATACTTAATAGAGAAACAGGTGAAATACCTGTGCTATCCCGTAGCTGTAATGCGGAGCGAGTCTTAAAATGTCACTGGGAAACTGGGAAGGCAAGACAAGCAATGAAGCAGAGCCAGAAGAACTGCCTAATTTTAATCGCCAAAGATGTTACTGCGAGAGACGGTAAGGTGAAAGATATGTAATATATACGCTTTTTTGCCATACGCAAAGAAGCGTATTTTTTTATGAGACTAAAACCTTTCTCTTGTAGAAAGGTTTTTATTTTTTATAAGCAATTATTGACAAGATATTATCTAGTTTATTGCTTATTTTAAAATATATTAATTTTTAACTAAAAGATAAAGAATAAAGGAGGGAATATTTTGCCAAAATATCTTAAAAAGTATATAAGTGTTTTCTGCTTATTAGTAACATTATTGATACCAAATTTCGTTTTTGCCGCAGAAATTTCGGCTGATACTATGATTTTGGATTGGAAAACTCAAAAAGTATGGAAAGACGGCGATAATTTATGTATAAGTGGCACTTTTGAAAATTTACGAGATGATTTAAAAGTCACTAAAATTAATGATTTTACTGTACTTGTTACTTTTACCCAAAAAGATGGTAAAAAATATCAAGTAGTTCGTCAACCAGAAAAAATACCTATGTGTAAAATTGCGCCAAATAGTAGCAAAAAAGTGGTATTCAATTTGGGAAAATTCGATGGTGAATGGTCTAGTTGGAATACTGAACAATACTATACATTCTTCTATATTAACGGTGCTAGTTTTTAAATAATAATAAAATAAATAAAGAAAGTAAGGGATTTATTAGTGAGATTGAGAAAACCATATATCACAGCCGCTATAGCTTTAGGAATTTTAAATTGGTCAGCATATTCTGAAGCTGCTTTTGATGAAAATTTAAATGAATATAAATTAGACGCAGTTGTTGTAGAAGCAGATGCAACTAAAGATCAATTTGGGAATACTATTACTGAACAATCATATTATCGTACTGGTGGTGACGTAAAAGTAATCACTCGTGAAGAAATTGAAAAACGTCATTATCAGGATTTAACAGATGCAATTAAACGTATTCCGGGGGTTACTTTTTCTAATCCAGGATATCGTGGCGGTGAATATGGCTATGCCCCATATAATAATAGTTTATCTATAAATGGCGATTCTCGTGTAATTGTTTTAGTTGATGGTAGACGTGTAGATAATGCTACAAGTACACGTTTTGGGGGCTCGAATGCTGCCGGCACAAGAACTATGGTTGATTTAAATCAAGTGGTTAATATCAACAATGTAGAAAAAATTGAAGTAATTAAAGGACCTGGAGCTTCTGTATATGGTGCAGATGCAACAGGTGGTGTAATCAATATTATTACACGTAAAGGTGCTAATGAAAATCAAGGTACGATTGATATTTCTACTGGTTCTTGGAAAAAACATAATTATAACGTAAGTTATTCTGGCTCTGCTGGGGACGATAAATCATGGAAATATTTTATTTCTGTAGACCGTGAAATGTCTGGCGATACAAAATATAAAGACGGTGTTGTTGGTGGTACTAAAACATATCGTGGTACTGAATTTAAAGAAGAAGGCGCAAATATTCGTATAGATAAAGATTTTAGTGATACTGAAAATTTACGTATTTGGTATAATCATCGAAATGGTAAAGATGGATATCCAATAACAGCTCCAGATTATCGTTTTTGGAATGAAACTGAATGGAATAGAATCATTCAAAATACAGTGGATAAAGTGCCAACTATAAATAATCCAGGGTATCGTAATTTATTTGTATTAGATGCTCTTAGTGGTTCATATAATGCTTTCCGTAATAATGACATTGATATTACGTATACATTTGACAAAGAAAATGGTATGGAAAGCTTTATTCGTCTTTATGATCAAGATCATCATTATTGGGGTGTTGATAGATATCCAACATGGTCTACTCCTGAATATGGTTTTGTGCCATTCCCTGGTTCACCTGAATGGAATGATTTTATTAATAATTATAAATTTGCCAAAACAGGTCCAACTACTTTATATAACGAAAAAAATCGTGGTGTACAAGTTCAATATGGTAAATCTATTGGTAATAATGATTTATTATTTGGTTTAACTTATGATAAATCTAAAACATATACAAGAAGTTATAACCGAAAAGATGCAACATGGAAAACTAGTCATGTAGAAAGAGATAGTATATTAGGTTTCTTACAAGATAAAATTCATCTTTCTGAAAAATGGGATATAACGCCTGCTTTACGTTATTCTAATTATAGTACATTCAACAGAACAAACGATGCTGGTGTAGAAACAGAAGGTGATGGTTCTACTGTAACTATTACTCCTACAATTAATACACAATATGCTTTTGATGATACAACTAGTGCATATCTTGGTTGGGCTAGTGTATATAGACCTGTAAAAGAAGGCGATTATAGTAAAATTACGCCAAATGGAGCACCATTAAAAGATGAAGAAGGCGATGTTTGGACATTGGGTATTCGCAAAGATATCGATGATAAAACTAGTGTAGCTCTTCATTATGATTGGACTAATATGGATAATGCTGTAACTTATTATTCTGTGTGGATGAAAGACAAATTAGATTTTGAATCTAAAGCTGTAAATGCTAAAGAAACTAAAAAATCTATTAACTTAACATTAGACCATCAATTCGATGAACATTGGAATTTAAGTTTAGCTTATAGTCATATGAAAGATGAATGGAAAGCAAAAGATGGTATGGAATTTGACCCAGATATTAGTTTAGATAATTATTCTAACGTAAATGCAATGATAAATTCTTTACGACCTTCTAATCACTATATTGCTAATTTATCTTATGAAAATGGTAAGTGGTATACAGGATTATTAGCAAATTATTATACAGGAATGGATGAAAGAGCATTCACAGATAATCATTTCTTAGTATTTGATTGGAATTTAAATTATGAAATTAATGAAGATACAACAGCATATATTGCAATCACAAATTTAACTAATGAAGCTTATGAAAACACTTATATGAGAACATATGGTTTAGGTGCGGCTCCACAGCCTGGTCGTTGCTATATGGTTGGTATGAGATATAAATTCTAATATCCCTAATAATAAAAAGTAAATAAAAATGAAAAAGTATAAAGTGCATTTATTGGTGCACTTTATACTTTTTTATAAAATCTTGAGGTTTTTATGCAAAAAATAATAAGCATACTTAGTGTAATGGGCATTATATTAATATTTTTCACTGGATGTCATCCTATAATTACAGAAAATGAAGAAACATTAGCTAATTTTAAACAAAATACGCCCCAAAATATAGATTATGATCCTCAGAAATATCCTGTAGAAATACAAAACTTAAATTCCAAAACTCAAATGAGTACCTTAACATATACTCATCCACCACAAAGAGTTGTGGCTTTTTGGCAAAATTCTATAGAAACCCTTATCGCTTTAGGTGTAGGTGATCGAATTATTGTAGGTACAGGAGTACCTAATAAAAAATATTTTAAAGAAGAATATCAAGATGATTATGAAAAAATTCCTTATACAGGTTTAGAAAATATAGATAAAGAAACATTAACCATGCTTGAACCTGATTTTATCTTAGGTTGGCATTCTACATTTAGCGCCAAAGTAGCTGGTAGCACTGAATATTGGAATAGTAGAGGTGTTAACACATATATGGCGATGTCTTCATCTCCTTTACGAGGTGAAAACTTCTCTAAACCATATCATAGTTTAGATGAAGAATATCAATATATTTTAGATTTAGGCAAAATTTTTGCTAAAGAAGAACGTGCTCATGAATTAGTACATCAAATGCAAGATGAAATAAATTTTGTTGTTAATAATACTCAACGTGAAAATTATAAACCTAGGGCTATTATTATTGAATTTTTAGGTAAAGAAATTTCAGTATACGGTGAAAAATCATTAGCTGGAAATATTTTAAAATCTTTGAATGGCGATTTATTAGAACCTAAAGTAGAAAGATTCAGTTTTGAACAAATCGTTGATTTAGATCCAGAAGTTATTTTTATTGTAATAACTGAAGAAAACTATGGTAAAGATGAAATGTATTTAGATAGAATATATAAAAATCAAGCCTTACAAAATTTACAGGTGGTAAAGAATAAAAGAGTATATATATTGCCATTATATACAATATATAGCCCTGGAATTAGAGCTTATGAAGGTATAAAAATAATAGCACAAGGATTATATCCAAATTTATATGAGGGGAAACAATATTAATGCAGGAATTTTTTAGAAAAACAGATTATATCTTTATTTGTCTACTACTAATCGTAATCTTAATTATCTCTTTATTTTGGGCACTAAGTATTGGTTCGGTAAAAATTCCTTTAGAAAGTATCTATTTTACTATTATGACACAATTACAAAGTACTACTAGTATTGATGCTATAGGTAAAGGGCCTGTACATGATATTGTTTGGTTATTACGTTTACCTAGATTAGTATTAGCGGGAATTGTGGGCGCTGGTCTTGCTACTTGTGGAGTAATTATGCAAGCTATTGTAAAAAATCCTTTAGCAGATCCATATATATTGGGGATTTCTTCAGGAGCTTCACTTGGTGCTACTGCTGCTATTTTACTAGGCATTGGTATTTCTTTAGGTGAAAATTTTGTAGGTATTGCCGCCTTTATTGGTGCTTTTGCTATTTCTTTGGGCGTTGTTTTTATTGCAAATTTGGGTGGTAAAGCAAATTCTATGAAATTATTATTAGCAGGTATGGCTTTAAGTGCTGTTTGTGGCGCATTTTCTAGTTTTATTGTTTATTTTGCTAATAATAAAGAAGGTATGCAAACTATTGCTTTTTGGTTGATGGGGAGTTTAGCTGGTGCAAGATGGGACAATATTTTTGTAATTGGGCCTATTGTGTTTATTTCCATTTTATTTTTCTGGACTCAAAGTCGTATTTTGAATCTAATGCTTTTAGGCGATGAAGTTGCTATTACATTAGGAAGAGATTTGCATATGTATCGTCAAGCATATTTATTAGTTAGTTCTTTGATTGTTGGTTTTGTTGTGTATTCAGCTGGGATGGTGGGGTTTGTTGGACTTATTATTCCACACGTTGTGCGTATGTTAGTTGGTACTGACCACAAAAAGATGATACCAATATCTGCATTAGTCGGTGCTATATTCTTAATTGTTGCTGATGGTTTATGTAGAGTAATTATTCCAAAAACTGAATTACCAATAGGAATTTTAATTTCACTCATTGGTGCACCTTGTTTTGTTTATTTAATGATTAAGAAAACATATGGCTTTGGAGGAAATTAATATGGAGATTTTAGCTAAAAACATAAAAAAATCTATAGGAAATAAAGAAATTTTACAACAAATTAATTTAGATGTAAAAAATAAAGAATTTTTGGGAATAATTGGCCCAAATGGTAGCGGAAAATCTACATTTTTAAAATGTGTATATCGCATTTTAAAGCCTAGTTCAGGTGAAATTTTCTTTAATGGTAAAAATATTGATGAATTATCTTTTCGTCAAACAGCTTTAGATTTAGCAGTAGTCGCTCAGCATAATTTTTATAGTTTTGATTTTAATGTTTTAGATGTTGTGCTTATGGGACGTTCTCCGCATAAAAAAATCTTAGAACGAGATAATAAAAAAGATTATGATATAGCTTATAAATCATTAGAAATAGTGGGCTTAAAAGATTTTGCTAAAAGAAGTTTTACTACTTTATCTGGAGGAGAACAACAACGAGTTATTTTAGCTAGAGCGTTAACTCAAGAAACTGAGTCTTTAATTTTAGATGAACCTACAAATCATTTGGATATTAAATATCAATTACAAATCATGGATATTGTAAAGAGTTTAAATTTAACAGTTATAGCAGCTATTCATGATTTAAATATTGCTGCTATGTATTGTGATCGTTTGGTAGCTTTGAAAGATGGACAAATTGTAGGTGCAGGAAAACCAAAAGACTTATTAACTGAAAAATTTATTAAAGATTTATATGAAGTTGATACCAAAATAGAGGCTTTACCTAATGACAATATAAATATACGTTTTTTACCAAAACATTTTAAATAAACAATTTAAATATTTTAAAGAGGTTATGTATATGAAAAATATCGCTATTTTAACATGTTTAAAAGCCAATGATGTATGCACAGGTGCTAGTTGTTTAGATGCTTTTTATAACAAAAAGGGATTTTTTACTCAATATACCAATGATGATACAAAATTAGTTGCTTTTTGGACTTGTAATGGTTGTGATGAAGTTTTATTAAATAACCAAGAAGGTTTATTAGAAAAATTAGAAAGAATATTGTCTGTAAAAACAGATATTGTCCATGTAGGCATTTGTACAGAAATAATAGATGAACAAACGCATAAAAGAGTTCTTTGTCCTAAAATACAAGAAATTGTCGACTTTTTGCAAAAAAATAATATTAAAGTTGTTTTTGGTACACATAAATAATATTTAGGAGGAAAAATTTTGTATAATATTAAACAAAAATTATTAGTAACTAGTTTAGTTTGTGGTAGTGTAATTTTAAATAGTAATTTTGCAATGGCTCAAGAAACAGAACAAGTACCTACTTTTCAATTACAAGAAATGGTAGTTACTGCTACTAAAACATTAAAAGAATTAAAAGAAACTCCAGCGAGTGTAGATGTAGTAACAGCACAAGATATTCAAGAAAGAAATGTAAAATCTGTACCTGAGGCATTACAACAATTGCCAGGTGTATATATGAGCCAAGTAGCTCAAGGTGGTATTCAAATTAGAGGTTTTGAGTCAGATAATATTTTAATTTTATTAGATGGAATGCCAATGAATACCACTTATAATAACAATATGGAATGGGAAATGCTCCCAGTTGAAAATATTGAACGTATCGAAGTGGTAAAAGGTGCTGGTTCATCATTATATGGTGGTAGAGCTGTAGGTGCTGTAGTAAATATTATTACAAAAGATCAAACTATGGTTAAAGGTGAATCTAAAATCAATGCTGTTTTAGATTATGGTAGTAATAATACATGGAAAAAAGCTGTATATGCTAATATGCAAGTAGATGAAAAATTATCTGTAGGTTTAGGCTATGAAAATCGTAAATCTGATGGATTTAAAGGCTATTATTATACAGGAAGTGCAAAAAAAGGTACAGCAAATATAAAACCAGATAATATCCCACCACAATTAAGTACGGGCAAGTATTTGTTAGGTGGTCGTGGAGAAAAACAATGGGAAAACGAAAATATTTCTGCACATATAAAATATGATTTTGATGAAGATAAATCTTTAAAATATAATTATATTCATACAGAAAGTGAATATAGCTATAAAAATCCATTTTCTACAATAACTGTAAATGGAAAACCTATTTTTGGTGAAAAAGTAGATATTGGCAATGGTTTGATTTTATCGCCAAGTATTTCTAGTTATCTTGGTTATGACGGCAAAAAAGAATCTGATTTACATGTATTAAATTATGGAGATGAGGCCAATAAATTTAATGCAAATCTTGGTTATTTAGATATGAAACGCAATGGATATAGTAGTCCAGATAAAGTTAAAGATATTAATTGGAATGGAGAAGGTACGGATTCATATTATCCAGGAAAAACATATAATTTTGATTTTCAAAAAGTATGGGAAGATATCGGTAAACATAATATTTTAGTTGGCGGTAGCTATAAACAAGAAAGCTTTGACCAAGATAGAATTTATCTAAATAATTGGCGTGACCATGGTTCTGTAAATACTAATCTAGGTAATAATGGATTATTTGCTCAATATGGTGGTAAAGCTAAAAATATAGCTTTATTTGTTCAAGATGAATATCAAATAAGCGATCCATTAACTATGTATTTAGGTATAAGATGGGATCATTTTGAAAAAACAGATGGCTATAATAAAGAGTATGATAAAAATAGTGGTGCATTAACTAAAAGTCTAAATTATGATTCAGTAACATATAATGAAATTAGTCCTAAGATTTCATTTAATTATCAAGCTGATGAAGATACTAATTATTATGTATCTTATGGTCATTCTTTTAATCCACCACCATTATATCAAGTATATCGTGATGGAGGTTCTGGTAATTATATAGCTAATCCTAATCTTGATCCAGAAACATCAAATACATTTGAAGTTGGTATGAAAAAACAATTATCAGAAAGAACTAATATAGGTTTGTCCTTGTATCAAGTAAAAACAGATGATAAAATTTTATCAACAACACATTATAAACCTGGTACTAATAAAGCAGAATATAAACAATATGAAAATTATGGTACAGAAAAACGTCGTGGAATAGAATTTGAAGCAAATCATCAATTTGATGATAATTGGTCTGCATATTTTAACTATGCTTGGCAATCTGGTAAAGTAGAACAAAGTAAAGTTGCAGGTACTAATTTAAAAGATGTAAATAGTAATGATTATGGTATTCCAAAACATTTGATGCACGCAGGATTTAATTACAAACAAGATAAGTGGAACGCACTTCTTGATTGTCAATACGTTAGTGCAAGACAAGCACCTGATGATGTAACTGGTGAATATGGTGCAGAAGATCCATATTTTATTGTAAATACTGCTATAAATTATCAGCTTTCTGATTCAACAAGTGTACAATTTGCTATCAATAATATTTTTGATAGAGAATTTTATTCTAGTGAAGCTACATCAGGTCGCACATATAGTGTAGGTGTACGTTATAATTTCTAATTAAAAATAAGTAATTAATTATTAATAAGGATAGGGTGATTTTTGCTCTATCCTTAATTTATCTAGAAAGAGAGTTTGTATGTATTTTCAAATAAAACGAATTATTGGATATATGCTAGGTTTTATATTGTTTTATGCACCTGGAGCATTATTTACTAAGGCTATATTTTATCTTTTTGGTCGAGATATCAATGAGATATCTATTCATAGTAGTTGTTTTCGTATTCAAATTGAGCATTTATTAGATGGAAAGTTCTTTGCTATGGATATTGCTTTTGTCTCTTTTTTAGTGGTTTTGGGGATAATATCTTTCTTTAAAGGTGCTATTTTTTGTGGGAAACTTTGTCCAGCAGGTGCAAGTACTGAATATTTAAGTCGTTTAATACCTACGAAATACAAAATTAATTGGAGTAAATATGTAGATATAACACCTATTCGCTATGGTATGCTTACAGGTTATATGATTTTGCCATTTTTTGGCGGATTATTAGCATGTAACTATTGTAATTTTTATTTATTTGATTTATTCACTAATTATTTTATTTGGGGTTATTTTATCTCGTTAACATCAACTTTGATAATTACTACTTTTGTATGGGTAATTATTTTGGGATTATTTACCCAAGGTGGTAGAGGATATTGCAATTTTTTATGTCCTGTAGGAGCAGTGCAAAATCTAATTCATGCTCTAGGTTGTAAATTTGATTTTGTATCAAGGATTAATATTGATAAAACAAAATGTATTGGTTGTCAAAAATGTAGTAAAGGTTGTCCTATGGAATCAATAAAAATTGTACAAAACAAAGCCCAAACGAATGTATATAATTGTATTATTTGTGAAGAATGTGTGTATAATTGCCCTGTAAAAGCTATTTCTTATGGAAAGAGAGAAAAATAAATATGAAAAATAAAATTATTACTTTCTTTATTTCTTTAGGTATACCTATATCTTCACTAGGTATGGCAAATAATTGCACTGGTTTTTGTGGGAATTGTCAATTAAATTGTATGCCCGGAGTAATAGCTATAATTATACTAGGCAGTAAATGTATATTAAAAAAGATTAAAGAGAAATGGCGAAATAAGTATGAACAAATTTAAGCGAAAAATTATAAGTATAGTCTTAGTGATTTTAACTATATTAGCAATGTTTATGCTAGAGAAATTTACTGATGAAAATAAATCAGATAAAGTTTATCAAAAAATAGATTTAACGCAAAATTATGTTACAGATTGTACAATTGATATTAATAATATGGGAATATTAAAATATTATAGCCAACCTAATATAGTTAGTGTATATTTACGTATAAAAGTAGATAAAAATGCAAGAAATCTTTCATATACAACTGAAAATTTAGATGTAATAGTATCTCAAGGTACTAAAAAAGGAATTTGGCCAAAATTAAATCCAGAAGATGAGCTTGAAAAAAATAAAAAGAATATTATACCTTTGAACTTAGAATTAAGATTACCAAATGAAGATATTCATCAATATAATATTTCTCAAGGAAAAGTAAAAATTATTGATAAACAAAAAGTAATCGGTGAAATAAATATAAATATAATAAATTCAAAATACAAAAATTAACTAAAAATATAAGTATACAATATTTAAATAAAAAAAGTTTATTTATGAGTTTTATTTATAACAATTTATTAAAATTTGATTAAAAAACTGTTGACGTGGGCTTTTTTATCCTTTATAATGCAGAATTGTAATAGATAAATTTTACAAATGTACGAAGTAGATTTTACAAATGTGAAATTTAGATGAAATTGAATACAGAAAAATTAGGTGTAGCAATACTTAATAGAGAAACAGGTGAAATACCTGTGCTATCCCGTAGCTGTAATGCGGAGCGAGTCTTAACAATGTCACTGGGAAACTGGGAAGGCAAGATAAGCGATGAAGCAGAGCCAGAAGAACTGCCTGATTTTGTAGCCAAAAAAGTTACTGCGAGAGACGGTATGGTGAGGATTATAATAATATTAACACTTTTACCTTGTACTAAGTACGAAGATAAAAGTGTTTTTTTATAAGAAAGTGTAAACAAACCTTGCTCTATGCAAGGTTTTTATTTTTATTTAAATATTTTTATGAGGTGAAGGCATGCTTTTTAATAAGAAAAAAATTTTAACATTGTCGATTTTATGTGCTATTAGTAGCGCAAGTTTTATGTCTAGTACATATGCTCAAGAACAACCGAAAGAAAAATTAGATAACTATGAATTGGAAGAAGTGGTTGTTGAAGGCAAAAATAAAAGTGATGAAACATATGATGATAAATATATTCGTACTGGCGGAGATGTTGATGTCATAACTGCAGAAGACATTGAAAAACATCATTATATCAGTGTAGCAGATGCTATAAAAAGATTACCTGGTGTAGAAGTTCAAGATGTTGGATATAAAGCTTTTGAATATGGATATAGTAATTATCAAGCTTCTGTTACAATCAACGGAGATAGTCGTGTATTAATTTTAGTCGATGGTAAAAGAATCAGTAATGAAGCGAATAGTTCTGTATCTGCAGAACATAATAAATCACAAATTTTTGCTTTAATTCCACCTGAAAATATTGAACGTATTGAAGTAATCAAAGGTTCAGCTGCTATGGCTTATGGTAGTGATGCTACTGGTGGTGTTATCAATATTATTACTAAAAAGGGCGAATATAATTCCTCTACTTTAGATATTGGTTTTGGTTCTTGGGGCAAACAAAAATATAGTATTTCTAATGCTGGTAAAAATGATAAATTAAGCTGGATTGTATCTTATTCAAAAGATAAACGTGATGATATGAAATATGTGGATAGAGAATATAAAGAAAATCGCACATATTATAATAGTGGTTATGATGAAGATAATACTTTTATTAAATTAGATTATGATTTTGATGAAAATCAGTCTTTAGAATTAATGCATACTTATAAAAATACTTTTGGTTATTATCCTATTATGGCACCAGATTATAGTTCCAAAGCAGCTCTTGATGAAGCAATTGCCAGTGGAAAATTTAATCCTAATAATAATGGCTATGATAAATTACCGCAAGATGATCCTGCATGGAATCGTTATCATAGATGGTGGTATATATTCAATGCGGGAAGTTTTACCAAAAATCGTTCTAGTAATTATGATGTAAAATATACTTTTAATCACGATGATGGTATAGATAATTATATCCGTATTTTTAATAATGAAAATAGATATTATATGGATAGAAATAGACCTAAATTTACAGACTATACTAAATTAGATTATAAACAATATAGTTGGACTAAAGACCAAGCAAAAGGTATTAATCTTCGTTGGGGCAAAAAATTAAATGAAGATAATGTTTTATATACTGGTTTTGATTTTACTAATAGTACATTTACGGAACATTCATATGCTAGTTATTATCCAACAACAGGCGTATTTAAACATGGTAAATTATCCAATATTGAAAGAGATACTTGGAATGCATTCATTCAAGATAAAATGCAATTTAATAAATTAACAATTACTCCTGGATTAAGATACAATTATTATGGGAAAAATACAGGTTATAGTATAAGTAATAAAGATAAACAAACTGATTATGATACCGATTCATATTCTCGTTTAACTATGGGATTATTCACAAATTATGCTATTGATGATAATCAAAATATCTATGCTTCTTGGAGTCAAGTATATAATGCACCATATGCTCCAGACATCGCAAGTGCTGCAAATAAATTAGAAGCTGAAAAAGGTAATGCGTATACATTTGGCTATAGTGGACAAATCGGAAAAAGTAGTTTCGGGGCTAATTATACATTAACAAAATTTGATAATACTTTTGGTGCGTTCTCTGTACCAAGTGAAACAGATCCAGAATTATTTGAAAAGAAAACTACGAATATTGCTAGTGATATTCAAT
The DNA here is from genome assembly GCA_963558795.1 of uncultured Megamonas sp. GTDB lineage: Bacteria > Bacillota > Negativicutes > Selenomonadales > Selenomonadaceae > Megamonas. The sequence goes on from CAUWIH010000027.1 coordinate 12,836, forward strand.
CTATTGGTATTAATTATGGCTATAAATTTGATGATAATTGGAGTGCAAATTTAGCTTATAGTCATGCAAAATCTTCTATTGATAAAAAAATGAATACATCTAAAGATGCTTCTTATGAAGATTTAAGAAATAACTTACATTATAATAATAAATATAGTGCGTCTATAAACTACGAAAAAGATAAATTTAATACTGGTTTAGATGCAATTTTATATACAGGTATGGATACAAACTATTTTAGTGATAATAGTTTCTTAGTTTTAGATTGGCATGCTAATTATAAAATAAATGATAATTTAACAGCATATTTGTTAGTAAATAATTTAACTAATGAATGTTATGAAACTAAAGCTGTGGCTAAAGAAGGTATTGGCGCTTTACCAATGGAAGGTAGAAACTTTATGATTGGGTTAAATTATACTTTCTAAGTAATTTTATAAATAACAATTTTTATTTTAATAGTTTTTAGGAATGCGATATGCATTCCTATTGCTATTTGTAGAGGTGATACTTTATATGTATAAATTAGTACTTATTTGTATATTTTTAATCTGTTTTTGTACAGGTTGTGGCAATAGTTTACAAGCTACGAATGAGAATTCAAAACAAAATTTAACGATTCAAAATGGGGATAGAGAACTTACTTTTTCAGCTCAACCAACTAAATTAGTTACCCTTCGACAACATATTACAGAAACTGCTTTAGATTTGGATTTAGATGAATATATTATTGGTGCATCTGAGGCGATTGATCCGCCAGTAGTAGAACATTTACAAGCAAGATATAATAATTTACCTATTATTGCAGAAAAATATCCTTCACCAGAGGTATTATTTTCATATGAACCAGATATTATTTGGGTGGATAGAAAATGGGCTTTTGTTAAAAATCAATTAGGTTCTATGGAAAATATTGAAAAACAAGGCATTAAAATTTATTTAAGTGAAGCAGGATTTCATGACAGTGCAAAATTAGAATATGTTTATAAAGATATTGAAAATATGGGTAAAGTTTTTAATAAAGAAGAGCGAGCTACTGAGTTAATCCAAGAAATGCAAACAAAAGTAAATAATGTTCAAGAAAGATTAGGTAATATTGATACCAAAGTAAAAGTGTTAGATTTTGATAGTGGTAGAAATAATATGGCTTTTGTTGGCTGTCGTTGTATGGCAGATGATTTAATTTCTTTAGCTGGTGGCGAAAATATTTTTAAAGATATAGATAAAGAATGGGCTAGTGTAAACTGGGAAGAAATAATGCAACGTAATCCTGATATTATTATTATACATGAGTATCGAGGGGTTAGTGGTGCTAGTAAAATAGAGGCTTTACGTCAAAATCCACATTTACAAGAAGTGAATGCTATTAAAAATAATCGTTTTGTAATAATTAATTTAGATGAAATTTATGAGGGTACACGAAATGCCGAAACAGTTGAAAAACTCGCTAGAAGTTTCTATCCAGAAAAATTCTAAAAAATATATTATAATTTTTTTCTGTTTACTAATTTTATTAATTAGTATCTGGATATCTTTACAATTTGGTGCTTTAGATATTAAAAATAATAAAATTATAGATATTGTATTATATCATTTAGGCTGGAATGAAACTATTTATTGGACAAAAACAGAATCTTTGATTATTTGGGATATGCGATTACCAAGAATTCTTTTGGCTTGTTTTGCAGGAGCTGGTCTTGCGGTATCAGGTGTTGCTATGCAAGCCGCAGTAAAAAATCCTTTAGCTGATCCGTATATATTAGGTATATCTGCTGGAGCTTCTACTGGTGCTACAGCTGTAATTGCTATAGGATTTATCGATATTACTAAAGAGTATGCTGTTTCTATTGGTGCATTTACAGGAGCAATTACTTCTATGTTAATTTTATTTTTATTAAATAAACAAAATAGAGATAGTGTACGTTTGTTATTATCAGGGTGTGTAATTGCAATATTATTTTCTTCAATTTCTAGTACAATAATGTTTATGGCTAAAGATAAAGATAAAATTAGTAGTGTAGTTTTTTGGTTGATGGGTAGTGTAGCTGATGCAGATTGGTTGATGGTTGGTATGGTTTTTATTGCAGTCATCATTGGTGTATTTATATTAATGCTATATCATCGACAATTAAATGCTATGCTTTTAGGTGAAGAAACAGCACATACATTAGGTGTTAATATAAACAAATTACGTTGGCAATTAGTTATTTTAGTTGCTCTTATGATTGGTATAATTGTTGCTTTTTGTGGAATGATTGGTTTTGTTGGTTTTGTTATTCCACATATTGTTCGTTCGATTTTTGGTGCTAATCATAAATTTGTTGTTCCTATAAGTGCGTTTATTGGTGCAATTTTTCTTATTTATTGTGATATTTTAGCTAGAACTATCGTTATTCCAGAAGAGTTACCTATTGGTATAATTACTTCTATATTAGGAGCACCGTTTTTTATTTATATTTTAGAGCGTAATAAATATATATTTGGAGGGAAAAAATAATGGTCTTAGAATTAAAAGATGTTGTTATTGATTTAGATAAAAAAACAATTATTGATAAGATTAATATTACAATTCCCAAAAATAAATTTGTAGGTTTAGTCGGTCTAAATGGTACAGGTAAATCTACAATATTAAAAGCAATTTATGGTATAAATAAATATAAGGGTACTATTTTATTAAATAATCAAGATATTAAAAATTTTAATACTAAAACTTTAGCACAAAAAATGGCAGTATTAATTCAAGAAAATGTAAATGATTTTGATTTTAAGGTAAAAGATATCGTAATGTTAGGTAGATTGCCATATAAAAATTTATTTGATAATGATACTGATGATGATTTTGAAATAGTAAATAATGCCTTAAATTATGTCGGTATGCAAGATTTTGCTGAAAGGTATTTTAATTCATTATCCGGTGGGGAAAAACAACGTGTAATGATTGCCCGTATTTTGGCTCAACAAGTGGATTTTTTAATTTTAGATGAACCTACTAATCATTTAGATATAAAAAATCAATTTAAATTTTTCGAGACTATAAAAAGTCTGAATTATACTGTATTTGCTGTATTACATGATTTGAATATGGCTACTAAATTTTGTGATTATGTTTATGTTTTGCATGAAGGTAGAATTTATGCTCAAGGAACACCACAGAATGTGTTTACCCAAAATTTATTAATGAATATTTTTGGTATGGAAGTTAATATTCATCAAATTAACGAAAAAAAAATCTATATTGAGTATTTAAGCACTATAAGTAATAAAAATTAAACTATATATATTGTTTATAAATTTAGATTAAAATTTGATTAAAAACTGTTGACGTGGGCTTTTTTATCCTTTATAATGCAAAATTGTAATGGATTGATTTTACAAATGTAAAATTTAGATAATAATTAAATATAGACAAATTAGGTGTAGCAATACTTAATAGAGAAACAGGTGAAATACCTGTGCTATCCCGTAGCTGTAATGCGGAGCGAGTCTTAACAATGTCACTGGGAAACTGGGAAGGCAAGATAAGCGATGAAGCAGAGCCAGAAGAACTGCCTGATTTTGTAGCCAAAAAAGTTACTGCGAGAGACGGTATGGTGAGGATTATAATAATATTAACACTTTTACCTTGTACTAAGTACGAAGATAAAAGTGTTTTTTGCTTATTTATGAATTAAAGTAATAAACAAACCTTGTCTTCGGGCAAGGTTTTTATTTTTATAAAATAATTATGAGGTGAAGGAATGCTTTTTAATAAGAAAAAAATTTTAGTGATGTCTATTTTATGTGCTATTAGTAGTACAAGTTTCATGTCTAGTACATATGCTCAACAACAAGATGAAAAATTAGATAATTATGAATTAGAAGAAGTTGTTGTTGAAGGTAAACAAGATAAAGTAGAAAATCCTAAAGTTCATGAAGAAAATATTTTACTTGGAGGATTTGTAAAAACTGAAAGTACATTGGGTATATTAGGTGATAAACAAGTAATGGACACACCATTTACTCAAATGGATCTTACAGCAAAAACAATTGAAACTTTTGGTGGCCCAAATCAACCATTACAAAGTATATTAGCAAATAATCCAGCAGTTAGAATTCAAGGGACAACTTTGCATAATGACTTTTCTATTCGTGGTATAAAAGGAAATGGGACAAGTTCTTATTTAAATGGTATTCCTGGGCTTATGACACAATTTAATGCTCCAACATTTTTTGTAGAAGATATTCAATTTATTTCTGGACCAAATAGTGGGATTACTGGACTGCCTGCTACATATGAATCTTCTGCTGCTGGTGGTATTGTAAATTTTGTTTCTAAAAAAGCAACAGAAGAACCAATTACTAAATATAAACAAACATTTTCTGGCAAAGGCTCTTTAGGTGAGTACCTTGATATAAGTAGACGTTTTGGTGAAAATAATGAATGGGGCGTTCGTGTAAATACTGAATGGCTAAATGGTGAAACAGCTATCTCTGACAACGATATGGAAGCTAGAGGTATTTATATCAATATCGACCATAAAGATGAAAAAAGTAAATCAAATTTCTTAGCAGGTTATCGTCATTTAAATATTGAAGGCGGTGCAAGATGGTTTTCTTTAGATAGTAAAGCTATTGGTAAAGATATAACTAAAATACCAAATGCTCCAGATGCTAGTAAAAACTATGGTATAGATGGTATTGCTAAAGAAGCATTTGGTTATGTTTTAGCCTTAAATCATGAACAACAAATGAATGAAGACTGGAAATGGTTTTTAAATGCTGGGTTAAATAAAAATAAACTAGAACGAAATATTATTGGTGCTGGTAGTAATTTTGTAATTACTAATGATAATGGTGATGTAAAAACTCCATTAATGTCTACACAAACAGATACAAAAAATTATTATGCACAAATAGGTATTAATGGTAAAGTGCAAACTGGTGAAGTAGAACATGATTTAACTTTTGCTTATGATCGTGCTTGGCGTAGTATTGGCAGTGCTAAAAATAATTATAAAAATAATATGGGGTCATTAGTAGGCAATATTTATGATGGTATCTATGGTGAAAATGTATGGTTCCCACAAATTGAAACAGGATTGTCTAGTAAAGATAGATACTGGGGTATGTCTTTTGTAGATAATTTAAAATATAAAAAATCTCAATTATTATTAGGTATTCATAAACATAATGATATTGCTACTAGTTATAATAATAAAACTGGCGAAACTAAGCAACGTGTAGAAAGCGATGCTATTTGCCCAACATTTGGTTATGTTTACCAACCAGATGAACATGTATCGTTATATGTTAGTCATTCCGAGAACTTTGACAAAGGAACTATCGTTGGTGATAAATATGAAAATCGTGGTACTATTTTAGATCCAGCTAAAACTAAACAAGATGAATTTGGCGTAAAATATCAAAACGCAGGCTTTTTAACTAGCTTAAGTGCATTTAAAATTACACAAGCTAACAATATTGATGTAACTAAAGGTACAGATTTATATTTGATGCAAGATGGTGAACAAGAATATCAAGGTATTGAATTAGCATTTAATGGTAAATTAGCTGATAAATGGAACTTTATGGGTGGTTTAATGTATTTAGATGCTACACAAAATAAAACTCAAGGTGGCAAAAATGATGGTAAAGCTGTTGATGGTGCTGCAAAATGGAATGCGGTCGCAGCTTTAGAATATAATGCAGATGAAAACTTTAGTGTAATTGGTCGTGCTTTATATACAGGTAGTGCTGATATCTATAGTGAACGTCTTGAAGTTCCATCTTATGTAACTTATGATTTAGGATTTAAATACAAAACTCAATTTAAAGATACACCAGTAACATTAAGTGCAATGTGCTATAACGTAACTGATAAAAATTATTGGACAGCGTACAGAAATAATCTAATTTTAAATAATCCACGTACATTTATGTTATCTGCAGAATTTGAATTTTAAGATAAAGAGGGTATATTGCCCTCTTTATTTGTATATATGATGAAATATAAAGATTTAGGAGGGAATATATATGCTTGATTATAGAGAAATAGATTTTGATGAAGTTTGGTTTGAAACTATGGGCTGGAATAGTTTTTGTCAAGAAGGTAGAAAATTTTTTGATGATGAAGAGCATGATTTTTGGAAAAAATTAGCACCTAGATATACCACTGAATATAATCTAAATAATGATACCAATAAAATAGCTCAAAAATTAGCAGATTTACTTGGTGAAAATCAAAATATTTTAGAAATTGGTTGTGGTACAGGCAATTTTACTATGCTTATGGCTAAATATAGTAAACATATTTTAGGGGTGGATTTTTCTCAAGATATGTTAAATGAATTGAATAAACGATTAAATGCTGAAAACTATCAACATGTAGATTTAATCCAAAGTAAATGGGAAGATTATTCACCAAATAATAAATTTGACTATATTGTAAGTGTAAATTCTCTTTATCGTATCCGCTATATGAAAGAAGCCTTAGTTAAAATGCATGAAACGGCTACTAAAGGTGTAATTTTAGTGCGTACTATTCAAGAATCTTTTTTTGCAAAACTATACGAGGATTGTAATTTACAATATAATAAGTGTTTAGATTATGAATTAATTCCTATTATATTGTGGCGAATGGGAATTTTAGCTCAAGTAGAATTTGTACAGTATACTCGCCAAAAAACATATAATTCTTTAGAGGAAATTGAACAAGATATTGCTAAAGATTTAATTAATATGAATAAATATCGTTGGGATAATGATTTTATTTTTAGAGTAAATAAAGATAAATTAAATCAAAAAATTCAAGCATATTTAAAAATAGTTAATGGAAAATATGTAGTTTCTATGCCTAGAGTAACAACATTTATTTATTGGAAAAAATAATATGAATAAAATAAAAAAAATATGTTTATTAGTAGTATTGGTAAGTATAATTAGTGCATTATGTATAGGATGTAAAACTGAAGTAGAAAAAAATACTAGCAATGAATTTAGATCAACTAAAGATTTGGTAGTATTAGGAGCAGGTAGACATTTAGCACCAGGAGAAAAAGACGCATATTATTGTAGTAAGATATTAGGTGTATGGGAGCCTTTAATTACAAGAGATAAAGATGGATTTCCTGCTCCAGCATTAGCACAAAATTGGCAAATGCTAGATAAAGGAAAAGTATGGATTTTTTATTTACGAAAAGATGTTAGTTTCCATGATGGTAGTAAATTTAATGCTGATGCAGTTATAGCAAATTTTACAAGAATGAATAAAGGTATAAAACGTTCTATGTTTTATGGTATGGATATAAACATATATTATCCGACTTTATTAAAGTATGAAAAATTAGATGAATATACTATAAAGTTAACATTTAAAGAGAATAATTTAAATCAATTATATAAAATGATGGATTTTGGTAGTGCGATGTTTGCATCAAGTTGTTTGGCTGAAGACGGTAATTTTAAAAATATAGCTATTGGTACAGGGCCATATAAAATTATAGAAAACAATTTAAATAAATATGTAAAATTACAACGTTTTTCAAATTATTATGGTGAAAAAGCAAAAATTCAAGAAATTGTAGTTAAAAATATTCCTAGTGTAGACAGTAGATACTCAGCATTGAAATCAGGCGAGATTTTTGGAGTATTAGATCTTAATGCAATACCACCTTTTTTGGCGGATGAACTAAAAAATGATGATAGATTTAATATCTCAACTAATAAATCTACAATGATTAGATTTTTATCATTGAATGGTACCAAATTTCCATTTAATGATGTGCGAATGAGACAAGCAGTAAGTTTAGCTATTGATAGAAAAAATCTTGTGGAGGCACTTTATTTAAATTATGCGAAACCTACTACTAATATTTTAAATTATAGTAGCCCTTATTATATGGATATACCAGTAGAATATGATTTAAATAAAGCAAAGGCTTTAGCTAATGAGGTTTTGCAAGGAAAACGTTGTGAAGTAACTTATTTTATAAATGGACAGGAACCCTTACAAAAAGGTGAAGCGGAATTAATTGCTTATTGGCTAAAAGATATTGGTTTAGATGTAAAAATTCAATCATTAGAATATGCTACAATGTTACATTTAGTCAAAAGAGGTGAATATAATATTGCTAGATTTCAGCAAGGATTGGCAAACGGCGACCCATATGGCATTTTTTATAGTTTTATGATGCCTCAGGGAAATAGAAATAAAAATGAATGTTTAGGTTATAAAAATCAAGAGGTAATTGATTTATTAAATAAAGTAAAATATATAGATAACGAAATAACAAGAAAAAATATTTATAATAAATTACAAGAAATATCTACCCAAGAACAACCTATAGTGCCTTTATATAATGATGAAAGTATTGTAGCTTATAATAAACATTTAAAAAATTATGAGGCGTTAGTTTATGGTGTAGATTTGGCAAAAATTGAATGGGTGGACTAATGAAAAATTATTTATTACACAGAATATTAACATCATTACTGGTATTGATTGGAATAAGTGTTTTATCTTTTATTTTAGGTATACTTTCACCTGGCGACCCTGCTGAATTAGTATTGAATCAAAATGGACTGGAAAGTCCAACTGAACAGCAAATTTTAGCTATGCGTGAAGAATTAGGGCTAAATCAACCATTATATTTGCAATATGCCAATTGGATAAATAATCTTTTTTCTGGAAATTTAGGCATAAGCTATATTACAGGAAGAGATATATTACAAGAAATCTTATTGCGTTTGCCAACTACTATTGAACTTGCTTTAATGGCGTTATTTATAGCTACTTTTTTTGGTATAAGTTTAGGTATATATTGTGCTGTTAATGAGGGTAAATTTATCGATAATTTATTTAAAGTAATCACCAATGCAATGTTTTCGATACCGTCATTTTGGTTAGCTTTAATATTGATTTTAGTGTTTTGTGAGCAGCTAAAATTGCTGCCTACGAGTAGTGATGGTAGTATCAAAAGTTTATTAATGCCAGCTTTTATTTTAGCTTTTTCTACTATTGGTACATTAATCAGATTAACGCGTAATTCTTTATTGGTAGAATTTAGTAAACAATATTATATAGTAGCTAAATTACGTGGTATTCCTACTTTGAAATTATTAATACAATATGCGTTGCCAAATGCTATTTTGCCTGTAATTGCTTTACTTGGAAATTATTTTGCAGGAATTTTAGGTGGCTCTGTTATTGTAGAAAGCATTTTTGCTATTCCGGGCATTAGTTTTATGGCTTTGCAAGCGGTTAGCTATCGAGATTATCCTGTATTGCAAGCATATGTGTTAGTTAGTGGAATAATTTTAGTATTAATTACAATGTTAGTAGATATACTAATAATGTATATTAATCCTAAAATAAAAATGGAGTTAAAACAAAAATGAAAAATTTACAATTTTATGTAGCTATTATTATTCTAGGAATTATTATTTTAGGCAGTATTTTTGCTCCATATTTAGCAACACATAATCCATTTGAACCTAATATGGCTGAACGTTTACAAAGTGTATCATCAATACATTATTTTGGCACGGATGCTATTGGTCGAGATATGTATAGTAGAATTTTATATGGTGGTAGAGTTTCAATATTATTATCATTGACGGCTGGTGTATTATCTTTAAGTTTAGGTTTGTTTGCTGGTATAATTTGTGGTTTTTATGGAAAAAAAATAGATTTAATTTGTACGGCTATTTGTAATATTTTTCAAGGAATACCTAGTGTTTGTTTTATGATTGCATTAGTCGGTATCTTAGGCCCTAGTATTGAAACTTTATTATTCGCGTTAATACTTACTTCTTGGGCTGGCTTTTCAAGAATTGTACGAGCTGAGGTTTTACAAATAAAACAAGAACCCTTTGTTGAAGGTTTGTATTGTATTGGTTGCAGTGATTTTCGTTTAATCATAAGACATATTTTACCCAATTTATTTAATAAATTATTAGTATTATTTACTATTCGTATAGGTAAGGGAATCTTATCTATTGCAGGTCTTAGTTTTTTAGGATTAGGTGTACAACCGCCGATGCCTGATTGGAGTGTCATGATTAATGATGCTATGTTATATTATCGTAGTGCGCCTCATTTAATTGTAATTCCTGGATTATGTATTTTTAGTTTGATTTATGCTATTAATGTTGTTGGTGATTGGTTACGAGATAGATTAGATGTAAAATTCAACGAGGTACGTAAATGTTAAATAATGATATTTATATAAAAAATTTACAAATAAAATTTCCACAAAATAATAATTATGTAAATATTATTGATAATATAAGCATTCATTTTGCTAGTGATTTATTTATTGGCATAATAGGTGAAAGTGGTTGTGGCAAATCTATTTTAGGTGAAGCTATAATTGGAAATTTACCACATTATGTAAAAGTAGAAGGTAGTATATGTTATAAAAATATTAATTTATTAACAGAACGCACAAAAATTAAAAATTTTTATACTGATGAGTTTGGTATTATTCCACAAAATCCCAGTGAATCTTTAAATCCTTTACGAAATATTCGTAAACAGATGAACGATGTTTTACTGGTAGGTACTACGAATGAAAAAGTAAATATAGATAATACGTATAAACAAAAATTATTGACTTTTTTTGGTCTGAAAAATACAAAAGAAATTTTAAAAAAATATATATTTGAATTATCAGGTGGAATGCAACAACGTGTAGTTTGTGCTATGGGAATATTAAATCAACCGCGGTGGATATTAGCTGATGAACCTACTAAGGGTTTAGATGAAAGAACTTGTCAGGTCGTATATACGAATTTAGCTAAAATAAAAAATGATAAAAAACATAGTATGTTAATAATAACGCATGATTTAAAACTAGTAAAAAATATTTGTGATAAAGTGGCAGTGATGTATGCTGGGCAAATTGTAGAATATGGTGATGATATTTTAAAACATCCTTTGCATCCATATACAAAATCGTTGTTAGCATCTTTGCCAGAGAATGGTTTTCAAATAAATACAATAAAAAATGATAAAAATCTTGACTTTTTTGGCTGTAAATTTGCTAGATATTGTAAATATTGTTCGAAACAATGTAGAGAAAAAATTCCTGATATGTATGATGTAAAAAATACAAAGGTACGGTGCTTTTTATATGCTTGAAGTCAAAAATATATGTAAATCATATGACAATAATACTAAAAAAAACTCTTTGGTATTAAATAATTGTAATTTAATAATACATGAAAATGAAATTCTTGGTCTAATGGGTGAAAGTGGTTGTGGTAAAAGTAGTTTAGCAAAAATATTATTAAAATTAATGCCTATGGATAAGGGAGAAATTTATTTTAAAGATAAAAATATTACTAATTTAAAAAATAATAAACTAAAATTTTTTCGCCAAAAAGTTCAATTTATATCACAACGACCAGAAACTTTTTTTGATCCTATGATGAAATTATATACTAGTTTAATTGAGCCTTTGAATATTTTTAATATAAAATACGATATAATTACTATTGAAAATATCTTAGAGCAAGTAAAATTGAATCCTGCTATTTTAAATAGATATCCACATCAAGTAAGTGGGGGAGAAATCCAAAGACTGAGTTTGGCTAGAGTCTTACTTTTAAATCCTGAATTATTGATTTTAGATGAGCCTACTTCAATGTTAGATATCTCAGTACAAGCTCAAATATTACATTTACTAAAAGATTTACAAAAAAGTAAAAAAATGTCATATTTATTTATTTCACATGATAAAGATGTAGTAAATTGGCTATGTGATGAAGTTTTTATCATGCAAAATGGACAAATTAATAAATAAAAATTTTAAGACTTAATTCTAGAATAATAATTTTTTTAAGTATTATTTAATAGAATTAAGTCTTTTTTATTTAATCTTAATATAGTATGAATAAACATTAAGTTTCTTTTAATAAAATTTAGGCTATCATAAAGTAATCATAAGTAATAAATATTTTTTAGGAGGTTCTTAAAAATACATTATGATTACATTTGAAAATGTAGATAAATCTTATAAAGAAAAGATTGTACTACACAAAATTAATTTTACGATAAATGATGGTGAATTTATTATCCTTATCGGCTCTTCTGGTTGTGGGAAAACAACTTTATTAAAGACTATAAACAAATTAGAAACTATTGATAAAGGCTCGATAAAGATTGATGGAGTTTCTATAAAAAAACAAGATACATTAAACCTTCGCAGACGTATTGGATATGTAGTCCAAGATGCGGGATTATTTCCCCATATGACTATTCAAGAAAATATTGCAACTGTATTAAAAATAAATAATTACGATAAACAGAAAATAGATGAACGTATTGATGAATTATTAGAAATGGTTGATTTAGAACCAGAAAGTTATAAAAATCTTTATCCTTGCCAATTATCCGGTGGACAAAAACAACGTGTAGGTGTAGCAAGAGCTTTTGCCACGAATCCTGATATTATCTTAATGGATGAGCCATTTAGTGCTTTGGACCCTGTAACACGTAGCGATTTACAAGATGCTGTAGTCAAATTACAAAAACAATTTAAGAAAACTATTGTATTTGTAACTCATGATATGGATGAAGCAATAAAGTTAGCAGATAAAATATGTATTATTCAAAAAGGTTGGATTGCACAATATGACACGACGGAAAATATTTTAAAAAATCCTGCTAATGAATATGTGCAAAATTTTGTAGGTAAAAATAGATTATGGTCTAATCCAGAATTTATCAAAGCTAAAGATATTATGTTAAAAAATCCATGTAAAATCTCTGTAGATAGGACGATTATTCAAGCATTACAAATCATGAATCATGCTCGTGTGGATAGTGTATTGGTTACCAAAGATAATAAATTTTTAGGAATTGTTTGGCTTAGTGATTTAAGAGATTTCGATTCATATAGTGGTTCATTAACTAACTTTATTTCTGATGATTATGATGCTGTTTATGAAAATACTACTTTAAAAGAAATCACTAATACAATAGATTATAATCATTTTGGTATTGTTCCTGTACTTAATAATAATCAAGAATTAGTAGGTTATTTGACAAAAAGTAGATTGTTATCGGTACTTAGTCGTCAATATCAAGATAATGTAATGCAAAAGGACGGTATATTTAATGAATAGTTCATTATTAGCTTTATTTTTGGAAAAATATCCAGATGTTTGGTTTAGATTTATGGAACATATGAATATGACTACTATGGCAGTTTTGTTATCTATTGCTATAGGTGTTCCTTTAGGTATTATCATAACAAGAAATAAAACTGCTTCCAATATAATTATTGGTATAGCAAATTTAATGCAAAGTATACCATGTATTGCCTTGTTGGCTTTTTCTGTACCTTTTGTAGGTATCGGTGAAAAACCTGCGATTATCATGGTAATAATTTATGCGTTACTCCCAATTATAAAAAATACGTATACAGGAATTAGTAGTATTGACCCAAAACTTATAGAGGCAGCTAATGGAATAGGTCTTTCAACTTGGCAGAAATTAATAAAAATAGAAATGCCTCTTGCTATGCCATTTATCATGGCGGGGATTCGTATTAGTACGGTAGCTGCTGTGGGCACAATGACTATTGCAGCTTTTGCTGGAGCTGGTGGACTTGGTTGGTTTATTAATATGGGGCTTATTGGATTAAATATTGATATGGTATTATTGGGTGCTATTCCAGCCTCTATTTTAGCTTTATTAATAGATTATATGCTGGCCAAAGCAGAAAGTCTTTTAGTTCCTGAAGGTCTAAAACCAGCAGGACAAATAAAAAATGATAAAGTAACAAAACATACCATGCAAAAACTTGTAGTAGCTACTTTATGTGGATTATTAGTAATATTACCACTTAGTATAAAAGGTTATGCTTATTTTAAAGATAGTACACAAAAAACGATTGTTGTCGGTACTTCAAACTTTACCGAAGTATTTATTTTAGGTTATATGTATGAAGATTTAATCGAGCATTATACTGATTTTAAAGTAGAACGTCGTTTTAATTTAAATGGTGCAGATTTTTGTTTTAGTGCTTTAACTAATGGTGATATTGATACTTTTGTAGAGTATTCAGGAACAGCATTAATGAATTTTTGTAAATTACCAATGAATGCTAATGCTGATGTAGTATATAATCAAGTATCTGAAACATTATTAAATAAATATAATGTAGTTACTTCTAAACCTTTAGGATTTAATAATACTTATGTATTAAGTGTTCGTCCTGATTTTGCCAAAGCACATAATTTAACTAAAATGAGTGATTTATTAGCGATTTCTGACGAGATGACACTTGGCTGTACTGCAGAATTTTTACATCGTGAAGATTGTTTACCTGGGTTAGAAAGTAAATTTGGTACACAATTTAAAGAAGTAAAAGCATTAGATGCTACTATTCGTTATCAAGCAGTAGTTAATGGTGAAGTTGATGTAGTAGATGCTTTTTCAACTGATGCTTTACTAAAAAAATTAAATTTGCAAGGCTTATCTGATGATATGGGATTTTTCCCTCCATTTTATGCTGTATCATTTACTAGAGGCGAATTACTTGAAGAAAATCCTGAATTAAAAGATGTTTTTGCTAAATTAGAAGGAAAAATTACTGATGAAGATATGCGTAATATGAATTATGCAGTAGATGTAGAAGGTAAAGATCCTCATGAAGTAGCACATGATTTTTTAGTAAAAAAAGGATTACTTGACTAAAAATAAATTAATTTTATGAATAAATAATAAAAATTTTAATAGAGAAACAAAGATGAATTTGGTGTACTTTGTTTCTCTATTAGTATACATAAATAAATTAATGATACAGATACTAAAAAAATAGTTTAAATATACCTTAGTGAATTTATAGTCTAACAAACAAATACCTAATAATATTTCGTAAGAGTTGACATATATTTATTTTTGCGCAATTAGAATTTTATAAAAATTTATAAAAATGAAAAACAATCTATTGAAATCTAGTAAAGTTAAGTATATAATAAGAAACGTAATTTAGTTTTTGGGAAATGGGAGAACTTATATACACGATAAATATTATCAAAGGAGGAGCTATTTAAATAATTAAATTAAATAATGCAAGTTTATTTCATTAAGCGAATTTATAAATATAAATTATTCTTATTTAATTTAGTTATTACCATTTCAAATAGCAATAATAATATGTTATCTAAAAAGAAAACAGCAATTTTAGCAGTAATGATTACTACATCATTAGCAACAGGAAGCATTGCTTTTGCCGATTCCGTAAAAGACAAAGGTACTGCTACAAATGTAAAATTCAATCAAGATTTCCATCCTGAAGAATGGACATCCAAAGACAAACCAAATGTATTAATCATCGGTATGGATGATTTAGGTTATGGTCAATTAAATTACGATGAAAAAGCTTTTGATAAAAAAGTTTTAGCAGAAAAAGTTATTCCTGATCGTTATAAAGTTGATGTAGACAAAGCTATTGAAGCAGCAAAAAAAGCTACACCAAATCTTAGAAAATTACAAAACGAAGGCGTAATGATGTCTCAGACATATGTATGCCATGGCGTTAGTGGCCCATCTCGTTCTTCTTTCATGACTGCACAATTCCCATCTCGTTTCGGTGTTTACAGTAATGATGACTCTGAAAAAGGTGTACCATTAAATCATAGATTTTTAGCAGAATTATTCCAAAACTATGGTTATGAAACAACTGCTATTGGTAAATGGCATGTAGGTGAAATCACAAACGTACCTGTTCCACCTGAAAAACAAACTAGAGATTACCATGATAACTTTACAACATATTGTAATGAACCATATCAACCACAAAACCGTGGATTTGATTACTTCATGGGATTCCATCCAGCTGGAGCTGCTTATTATAATTCTCCAAGTTTATTCAGAAACAGAGAACACATTGAAGCAAAAGGTTATATTGCTGATCAGCTTACAGATGAAGCTATTTCCAGAATTGAACATGCAAAAGATACACCATTCTTCATGTATTTAGCTTACAATGCACCACATATTCCTCTAGAAAAACATGCTCCTGAAAAATATCGTGTATTTAATACAGGTAATGAAGAAGTAGATAAATATTATGAATCTATTTACGCTGTAGATAGCAACGTAGGTAGAATTATGGATAAATTGAAAAAAGAAGGTAAATTAGATAATACAATTATCTTCTTCTTCTCAGATAACGGTTCTGTAATCGATGCACCACTTCCAATGAATGGTATTTTCCAAGGTAACAAAGGTGAAACATTCAATGGTGGCGTTCATATTCCTGGATTTGTAACATGGAAAAATGGTTTAAAACCTGGTCAATATGATAAAATGGTTTCTCTCATCGACTATTTACCAACAGCTTTAGGTGCAGCACAGATTCCTATTCCTGAAGATTGGCAAAAACAACTTGATGGTGTAAACTTATTACCATATCTCCAAAATAAAGAAACAGGCAACCCACATGATTATCTCCTTTGGGCACAACCAAGAGCATTCCATTGGGATCCTAAAAACATTGATTTCTGGAGAGATTACGATTTATATGTAACAGGTGAATCTGATTACTATCCAAAAAATCCATATATGGAAAGATTATCTGACTTCTCTTGGACTGTTCGTGACAACCAATGGACTCTTCACTACTATTTAGGCGATAATACTTATGAATTATATGATACAGTAAATGACCCTAAAGAAGAAAATAACGTTGCTGCTCAGCATCCAGAAGTTATCAATAGCTTGAAAAAAGTTATGCATGAATACTTGGTAAATAAAGCAACAAAACCAAACACTGAAAATAATTTACCAAAATATGAACAACTTTTAAAAGTTACTGAATAAAAATTAGTATAGTTACGGGGATTTTATTATGAATTTTATCATTAAGCCAACCAGCTTTTTGTGTAATATGGTTTGTAAATATTGTTTTTATCTAGAAAAATCAGAGTTTATGGTTCAAAAAAATACAGAAACTACATCACATAATTTTATGCGTAGTGAAGATTTGTATAAATTCATGGAAAAAAGAGTAATGTGTTCGAATGATGAACAAATCACATTCATTTGGCAAGGCGGAGAACCATTATTAATAGGTCTTGATTTTTACAAAAAAGCTGTATCTTTAGGCAAAACATTAGCTAAAAAATATGATAAACAAATATATCATTCTATACAAACAAATGGAACATTAATCAACAAAGAATGGGCAAAATTCTTTCACGAAGAACATATTTTAGTAGGGCTATCAATTGATGGTGATGAAGAACTTCATAATGCTTATCGCAAAATGAAAACTCAAAATTCATCATTTGAACGTGTTTTACAAGCAATAAAATTAATGCAACAGTATCAAGTAGAATTTAATACTTTGACTGTAGTAAATAATATAAATGTAAAATACCCATTACGAGTGTATAATTTCTTAAAATCATTGGATGTTAAATTTATGCAATTTATTCCAGTGGTAGAAACAGAAAAATCTACAAATGAAGATTATATGCCTTCATGGCTAACTAATCCTCAAGAACCAATAAAACTTGCAGAATTTACAGTAGACCCTTTAGAATATGGTAAGTTTATCACTACTATTTTTGATGAATGGATTCGTAAAGATATTACTAAAATTTCTATTCGTTTGTTTGATGCTATGGTTCAACAATTTTTAGGGCAACCTACTTCTCTTTGTGTCTTTCGTAAAGAATGTGGTGGAGAAAATATGGTTCTTGAATCTGAGGGTACAGTATATCAATGTGACCATTTTGTTTATCCTAATGATAAATATAAAGTAGGTAATATTTTAGATTTAAATAAGGATATACTTGATAAATCTATCACTATTTGGTCTGCTAATAAAGCAAAAATTTCTACAGAATGTAAATCGTGTAAATGGTTAGCATTATGTAATGGCGGCTGTCCTAAACATCGTTTTGTGAAAGCTCAAAGTGACAGTGATAGTGATGAATATAAATCATATTTTTGTCCTGCATATAAACATATATTTGAACATATTACACCAGGTATAAACTTAATCGTAGAATTTATCGATAAAAAAATACCATGGGAATATTTCCCAGAAGCTGTAGATAAAGTTTACAAATAAAATCATAATAAAATGCAAACTTCATATATAATATAAAAAATAAACTGCACTTAGTTTTAAGTGCAGTTTATTTTTTGGTTAATTTTGGTTCTTTGTCAAATGTTGGGGTATCAGAGATAGATAGGTTTTTTCCTATCTATCTCTTTTTAATTTGTTAAAAATCTAATATTCTTACGTAATAGTGTAAACTAAAAACAAGGGATTTTGTTAAAAATATAAAAGTATATTGTATTTTTTTGTATAAATAAAATTTTTTTCTAAAAATTTTATT
>CAUWIH010000028.1:0-30615 GCA_963558795.1 uncultured Megamonas sp.
AAATAGGGATTTGACAAATAAATTCATTTTTTCTAACTGTTTTTTTCTTATATTTATTATCTTATCTATTTTTTCTAAACTATCAACTATTTTTTGCTGTTTTGTTATATCTGTTATTTTTACATATAATTTTCGTAAATTTTCTATGGTAATTTGTGGTTGTGCTGAACCGCTGATAACATTTTTAAAGTTATAAAATTTAAGATAATAATACAAATATTTTAATAAAACTTTATTTGATAACTTGTCCAAACACATTGCATTTCCATTTATATATGCTTTTTCTTTGGATATATTTACTGTTCCACAAGTAGCTCCTCGACAAGTTATTAATATTGTAGGATATTCATGATTATATTTATTATAGTAACCAATTATTCCATTTGCTCCATATACTGGATATCCACGTTTTTCTAATTTACTCTTTGGTAAAGTATTCCATTGTTTTGGTTGACAAATTTCTGTTAATTTTACTTTCATTTGCTTATTCCTCATATTTTACAAAATTTTAATCTATACTAAATTCATCATTAATAACAGATTCGAAATTTATATAACAACTAATTTAGTTTCACATTATATATAACGCAAGAAGCCCTATGAAGGTACGAACTTCATAGGGCTTCGCTGTTTTTTATGACCAAATTCTATGTTTTGCCTGCATTCAGTATAACATATTTAATAATTTTGGCAATAAATTTTATTTTAACATTTCCTCTAATTCTGCTAAGCCTTGATTAATTTCTTGTTCCATTGTTTTCAATTCTGCTAATAATTCATTTGTTGGCGGATATTCTTCTGGGATATATTCTATCTCTTTATATTTATTAATAGATAAATCATAATCATTGTCTATAATTTCTTGTTTTGGTACTAAAAATGATTTTTCTGTACGTTTTCTTGATGCTTCTTGTTCTAAATTATGAAAACGATTGATAATATCTGGAATATCATTTTCTGTTACTTCATTACGTTTATCATCAAGACTATAACCATCTGCTTGCATATCATAAAACCATACATTTTCTGTTCCACCTGCACCAGTTTTTGTGAAAATTAATACTGCGGTAGATACTCCTGCATATGGTTTAAATACTCCTGATGGCATAGAAATTACTGCTTGTAATTGATTATTTTCTACTATTTCTTTGCGAATAGCTTTATGTGCTTTACTTGAACCAAATAATACACCATCTGGTACAATACATGCACATCGTCCACCCATTTTTAACATACGTAAAAATAATGCTAAGAATAATAATTCTGTTTTTTTCGTTTTTGTAATTGCAGTTAAATTATCATTGATACTTTCAGTATCTATTGTACCTTTAAATGGTGGATTAGCTAAAATAATACTAAACTTATCACTTATTTCATTTTGTTTGGATACGCTATCATTATAATCAATTTCTGGTCTAGTAATCCCATGCAACATTAAATTCATTGCTGAAATACGCAACATTGTACGGTCTGTATCAAATCCTGTAAATGCGATACTTTCAAAATGTTTCCACTGTTCCGGAGTCATTTTTGCTCCATGATGGTTACGAATATATTCTGCTGAAGAAATCAAAAAGCCGGCTGTTCCGCATGCTGGATCGCAAATGCTATCATTTGCTGTTGGTTGTAACAATTCTACCATCATTTCACGAATATGTTTTGGTGTACGGAATTGACCATTTTTACCAGCTGTTGCTAATTTTCCTAACATATATTCATATAAATCACCTTGCATGTCTTGATCTTTTATATCATGTTCATATAAATCGTCTAAACCTGTAATTATTTTTTGTAAAACTTGCGGTGTAGGAATTAAAAACATTGCATCTTCCATATAACGAGAAAATGCTGTATCTTTTTCTTCGGATAAGTTTTTTACAAATGGAAATACTTGTTGTGATACAATGTCAAAAATTTCACGAGCATCTTTTTCTTTGAAATTACTCCAACGTATATTTTGTCCATTTTCATTTTGAGGGAAAATTTTAGTTGTTGGCTTACCACTTAACATTTCCATTGCTTCATTTTCTATTTCTTTTTCATCTAATGAGCGGATAAACATTAAATATGTTAATTGTTCAATGACAGTTATCGGATTTGTTATACCTCCTGCCCAAATGTCCGTCCAAATCTTATCGATTTTGTTTTTTATAACCCCAGTTATCATACAAACACTCCTCAAAAAGCAATATTAATCTTTATTATACAATAATCTATTAATTTTATCATATATTTAAGCATACAAAAAAAGTGCAGAAAATAAATTCTGCACTTTTTTTTTAGTATTTTTTATTAATAAGCATAACCTTGAGCAATCATTGCGTCTGCTACTTTTAAGAAACCTGCGATATTTGCACCTACAACGAGGTTACCTTCAAAGCCATATTCTTTTGCTGTTGTTGATGCGTTTTTATAAATATTTACCATGATAGAATGTAATTTTGCATCTACTTCTTCAAAAGACCAGCTTAAACGTTCACTGTTTTGGCTCATTTCAAGACCAGATGTTGCAACACCACCAGCATTTGCTGCTTTTGCAGGAGCAAATAATACTTTATTATCTAAGAAATAGTTGATAGCGTCGATAGTGGAAGGCATGTTTGCACCTTCACCAACAACTTTACAGCCGTTAGCTACAAGAGCTTTTGCACTTTCAAGGTCGATTTCATTTTGAGTTGCACAAGGAAGAGCGATATCACATTTAACAGTCCAAATACCTTTGCAACCTTCATGATATTCAGCACCTTCAACACGTTGAGCATATTCTTTAATACGTTTACGTTCAACTTCTTTGATTTGTTTTACAACATCAAGATTGATACCATTTTTATCTACTACATAGCCATTAGAATCACTCATAGCAATAACTTTTGCACCAAGTGTCATAGCTTTTTCTGCAGCATAAATAGCAACATTACCAGAACCAGAAATTACAACTTCTTTACCAGCAAAAGAGCTATTATTATCTTTTAACATTTCTTCAACGAAGTAACATAAGCCATAACCTGTTGCTTCTGTTCTTGCTAAAGAACCACCATAAGATAAACCTTTACCAGTTAATACACCAGTAAATTCATTGCGAAGACGTTTATATTGACCGAATAAGTAACCAACTTCACGAGCACCTACACCGATATCACCTGCTGGTACGTCTGTATCTGCACCGATATGTTTTGCAAGTTCTGTCATAAAGCTTTGGCAAAAACGCATGATTTCTAAATCAGATTTTCCTTTAGGATCGAAATCACTACCACCTTTACCGCCACCCATTGGAAGTGTTGTTAAGGAATTTTTCAATACTTGTTCAAAACCTAAGAATTTAATAACGGACGCACATACGGAAGGATGTAAACGAATACCACCTTTATATGGTCCAATAGCAGAGTTGAACTGTACTCTATATCCACGGTTAACTTGGACATTACCATTATCATCAACCCATGTTACACGGAATTGAATGATACGTTCAGGTTCAACCATGCGTTCAAGAATATTAGCTTTTTCATAAGCAGGATTTTTTTCAATAGCAGGTGTAATAGATTCTAAAACTTCATAAACAGCCTGTTGGAATTCTGCTTCATTAGGATTTTTAGCTACTACTTTGTCATAAACTTTCTGTAAATATGCGTTTTGTAAACTCATGATTAAACCACTACTCCTTGTATAATACTAAAAGAATCTTTAATACTTAATATATAAATTTTATCTATATATTTTATCTATATTTGACGATAAACATTATAGCATGTCATTTTTATCTTGCAAAGGATTTTTTTACAAATTTACAATTTTATATTGTATACAGTATTTTTAGTATCCATTATTAATGGCTTTTAGCTTATATTTTATTATACTTAATGCTAGATTATCTGTGTTATAATATACATATCTTAATTATTTATACAGAAAATATACAGAAAAGATGTGATTATATGAATAAATTAACTCAAATTTTAAATACATCTATTGCTAAATTTGATGGTAATTGGTCTTATTTAGTTAGTAACCTACAAAATCCCAAACAAACTATTAGTTATAATCTAAATTATGTCCATAAATCTGCCAGTATGATAAAAGTTCTTGTTTTAGCTACTTTATGTGCTATTGATGTAGATTTTAATGAAAAAATTGCCATTGATTATGTACCATATGTTGATGGTGGCGGGGCATTGCAGGAAATGGATAGTGATACTACACTTAGCGTCAAATCCATTGCTAGTTTAATGATTGTACTTAGTGATAATTTAGCAACTAATATATTAATCAAAAAACTTGGCATGGATACTATTCAAAATTATGCTGATAAATTAAATTTAAAGCATACTAAAATTCAGCGTTATATGATGGATTTTAGAGCCAGTAAAGAAGGTAGAGAAAATTTATTATCTGTTAATGATTATCATAAGTTACTTTGTCATATTTATGAAAATCGTCATAAAAAACGATTTGATATCGCTTGGCAAATTCTCTCTCGTCAACAATTTCGTGACCGTATTCCTTATTATTGGTCAGAAGAAGTTATTTTTCATCATAAGACAGGTATGTTAGATTTTGTTGAACATGACGGTGGTATTTTAGAATTAAATAATCAAGCGTATAGTATCATTATTTTTGCTTCTAATTTAAAATCTAATGCTATTGGTGGACAACAAGTAGCATTATTAGGTAAATATATCTATGATTATTTATCTAAAAGTAATTCAAATTAATAATTAAATTTTAAGTCTTCAATCTCAAATTATTTAGCCTAAAGAAATAGTAAAGGACGAATTTTATGTTTAATTTTAGATTATTATTAATTTCTTTATGTCTTATTTTTAGTTTTGTTATTACTGGTTGCGATAATGAAACTATGAATGATGAAACTGTTCGTTATGCACTAGAAAGTGAACCTGCTACCTTAGACCCTGCAAAAAGTACCGCACTTTCTGAATCAAATGTAGAACTTGCTTTATTTGAAGGACTTACTCGTTTAGATGAACATGAAAATCCCCAGCCTGCTGCTGCCCAAAGTTGGGATATTTCTGCTGATGGTACAGAATATACATTTCATTTACGTGATAATCTATATTGGAATGATGGTACAAAACTTACTGCTCAAGATTTTGAATATGCGTGGAAACGTGTACTTGACCCTAATACTGCCTCAGAAAATGCTTATATGATGTATCCATTAAATAATGGTGAAGAATTTTTTAAACAAGAAGTTTCTATTGATGATGTTGGCGTAAAAGCTATTGATGATAAAACATTATATGTAAAACTAAAAGCTCCCGTTACGTATTTTCTAAATCTTACCGCATTCCATGCGTATTATCCTGTACCTCGTCATGTTGTCGAAAAAGACCCTGAAATTTGGGCTGCTAATGATAAAATTGTATCTAATGGCCCATTTGTGCTTACACATTGGATACATTCCAATCAATTACAATTTGTAAAAAACGATAAATACTGGGATAAAGATAAAGTAAAATTAGAAACAATGCAATGGCCAATCAGTGAATCACAAAGTACACGTGTTTCTATGGTAGAAAGTGGACAAGCCAATATTACCGTAGAACCTCCTATTTCAGAACAAGACCGCTTAACTAAAGAGGGATTATTTAAAATGAGTCCATATCTTGGCTCATATTATTATAGTTTCAATACACAAAGAGCTCCATTTGATAATCCGCTTGTGCGTAAAGCTTTTTCTATGGCAGTTGATAGAGAAATGCTTGTAAATAATGTTATTAAAGGTGGCAAAGAACCTGCTTATGCTTGGGTTCCACCTGGACTTACAAATCCTGTAACCAAAAAAGATTTCCGCCAAGAAGGTGGTAATCTTGTAACTTATGATGTACAAAAAGCTCGTGAGTTATTAGCCGAAGCTGGATATCCAGACGGCAAGGGCTTACCGCCAATCACTATTTTGTATAATACCAATGAAATGCACAAAGCAGTAGCCGAAGTCATTCAAGATATGTGGAAGAAAAATCTTAATGTGGAAGTAGAATTATTAAATCAAGAATCTAAAGTATATCTTGATGCTAGAAATACTGGTAATTTCCAAGTAGCTCGTGCCTCTTGGGTAGGAGATTATGCTGACCCTATGACATTTATGGATGTATATCTTGATGAAAATAATGATGGTCAATATCATAATCCTATTTATAATAATTTAATTCGTACTGCCCAAAACTCAAATAATCAAGAGATTCGTATGCAAGCAATGCATGATGCTGAAAATATTTTGATGAATGATGCGGTTGTTTTACCAATATATTACACAACACAACCATATGTTGCACAGCCTTATGTAAAAAATTATCATTGGTCTATTTTAGGTACAGTTGATTTCAAAGAGGCTTATATCGATTTAAATAATGCTAATATAAATAACTAAATTTAATTTTAAATAACAAAAAAGCGAGATAAATTATATTATCTCGCTTTTTTGTTTGAGGGGATTATAAAAATAATTCTTTGCCATCAATCTGTGTTTTATCAAATGGTATATCTAATAATTTTAACATTGTTGGCATTTCATCAATTAATCTAGCATTACTATATCTGCCAGGAGCTATTTTTTCACTACGTACGATAAAACAAGGTTTATCGCCACGTTCAGGTCGATGACCATGAGTTGCTACAGAGAATTTATAATCAGAAGTATCTGTTTCTACTATTAAATTTCCTGTAGCTGTATTGCCAAAAGCATAATTTGGACTTGCTTCTAATACATAAGAGAATTCACCTGTAAGACCATATAGTTCTTCAACTTGTTGTTTAGTTAAAATATCTCTCACATAGCCTAAATTTTGTAAAGACTGCATGATTTCTTCGATTTTAGTGATTACATTGGAGTCTTTATTTTTGATGAATACTTGGGCACTTATCCCACAAGACTGGATATATGCTTGCCAATCTTTAATATTATCTTGTTCATTAACAGTGATGAAACCTTCTTTTTCAAGTAACACGTTTGGACAGATATTATAATCTACCTGCATTTGTCCATGGTCACCTAAAATAATAAAATGCGTATCTTCAAAAAGATTTTCTTCTTGCAGTGCTGTGATGATTTTTTGAATCCATTTATCATGGTAACGTAATGCATCTTGTACTTCTATCGCATGAACTCCATGAACGTGTCTAATATGGTCTAAATGTGCTTGATGCATAAATAATACATCTGGTTTAAATTGATGAATGATATCTACGGCACAAGTTACTGAGAAATTATCGAAATTCGGATTTTCTTTCCAATCTAATAAATGAGCATGTTTTTTTACAATATCTTTTACTGATTCTGTACCATTTTCAATTAAGTAATCTGACATATCTTTTTGATATTTGCAAGGCCAAATTTCAGGAATTAAATAATCAACAGGTGCATTTGCACTTACTGGCCATTGTACAGAGGCTACTTTTAAGCCTGCTTTTTTAGCATGGGTAAATAAGGTATCTACTTTAATATCTTTATAATCCCAATACCAATTCTGATTATTAGTGATAGGGTCTAATTTTTCATTATGGCAAATACCATGTTTATTTGGTAAACAACCGGTAATAATACTAGAATGACAGGGATACGTAAGCGTTGGATATATACATTTAATATGTTCATATATGGCCGCTTTTTCTAAAATAGTGCCAAACCCTTTTAACTTTTTTATTTCTTCAATATCACTTGTAAATAGTGAATCCACACACATTACTACTAATCTTGACATATCAAAACCTCGTATATTATTTTTTATTTTATTTTATTTTGTTAATAAACTATTACATTTTTGTGCAAGTTCATTTAATGTTTGTGCAATATCGATATCTGTTGTCATAATTTTATCCATAGTTTCGACATATAATTTAGATACTTCTTTGTATCCTTGAGCCATTGGTCTACCGCTACCATAAACTAATTGGTCTAAAGCCACTTTATATTGTGGTGTATTTTTATATAATTCTTCAATACGGCTATCATTAATATCACTTTGACGAGTTAAAAGATATCCTGTCTTGATATGATTTTTTACTGCATTATCTTTATTAGTCATGAATTGAATTAATTTTATCGCAGCTTCTTTTTTCGCACCATCTACTCTACTTGTCATAACTAAATTACAACCACCTGTTGGTACTTTGTTTTGAGTATTTTTCGGAATAAAAGCTGTACCAATTTCATAACCATTTTCTTTAGCTAATTCTAAGTTTTTGGATAAATCAGCTGTTGAAGCAATCCACATCGCAATTTTTTGGTTAACTTCATCTGCTTTAATTACATCAGCAGTAGAATTTGTAGAACCACTATAATACTTGAAATTATTTTCTTTTACACCATTTCTTAAATAAGTTGCCATTTGCACACCTTGAGGTGCATTAAAAGTAGCTTCTGTCCAAGTATTATTTACAGTATCGCCACCATTGCAACGTAATAATGCTTCATAATGCCAGATATCAGGAACAATACCAAGACCATTTACACCAGCACTTGCTAATTGTTTAGAAAAACTTGCCAATTCTTCCCAGTTTTTTGGACCTTCTTCAGGATTTAAACCAGCTTTTTTGAATAATGTTTTATTGTAATATAATACAGGTGTACTTCTTAAATAAGGAACACCATACAATTTACCATCTACATAACAATTTTCCATAAGACCTGGATAAAAATCTTTTACATCTTCTTCAGGAATTAGACCATCTAATGATTGAATCATACCACCATCAGCAAAAGGTTTTATACTTGCAATTTCCATAACAGTTACATCAGGTTCTTCATTGGCAACAAAAGCACTTTGTAATTTAGAATGTAAATCATCATAAGTTCCTTGATATTCAGCAGTAACTTCAATACCATTTTCTTTACCTATTGTTTCATTAAATTCTTTAATACGTTCAATATTGTTTTCAGCAATTTTATCTTTCCATGAATACCAATACGTTAAATGAATTTTTCCATCGTTATTTGTACTACTAGATTTTTGTTCATCAGTATTTGCTCCACAACCTGTTAAAGCCATTGTCAAAGCAAATATGCAAGTCAAAATAAAATAAATCGTCTTTTTTTGCATGTTTATACCCCTTTTCATTTATTAATGTGATATTATTTATCACCTAAATACGTAAACGCTTTAATTATCTGTTTATGAGCTACAAAATATACTGCAATTATCGGCAAAGTAAGCATAATATTGCTTGCCATTAAAACATCGTAATTTATACCAGTCTCTAAATTTCTAAGAGAGGCTACCCCTACAGGAAGAGTTCTTACCATATCATTTGTAGTCATGACTAATGGCCAAAAATAATCATTCCATGTAACAATAAACGTTAATAAAGCCATAGTTACTAATGTAGGCTTTGCCATTGGTAAAAATAATTTATAAATAATTTTCCATTCACTAGCTTTATCCATTTTGGCAGCTTCAATCAATTCTTTAGGCATTTGGTTAAATGTTTGTCGTAACATAAAAATACCGAAAGCACTTGTAGCAAATGGTAAAATAAGTGAAGCATAAGTATTTATTAAACCTAATTTAGAAAATAAGATAAATAATGGTAAAAAAACTAATTGCGAAGGAATCATCATAGTAATTAAAGTAAGTGCAAATAAAATATTTCTACCTTTGAATTTATATTGTGAAAAAGCATATGCTGCAGGTACAACTGTTACCATTTGTAAAACTAATACTGAAAAAGTAACAATACAAGAATTACCTAAATACTTTAAAAAAGCCATTGAATTAAAGGCACGTACATAATTTTCTAAATGGATTGTTTCAGGAAATAATGTTGGCGGAAAAATCATTATTTCGCCGAGAGATTTTACCGAAGTGATTAACATCCAAAAAAATGGAAAGAAAAAAATAAGAAAAACCGCTAAGCTAATAATAATTGTAAAAAAATTCTTACTAATTTTGCTTATGATTTGCTTTTTTAAATGAATTTTATCTAAGCTATTAACGCTATCCATTTCATATACCCCGTTTATTTATAATTATCAAATTTAGATTATTTAATTTTATTGATAATGAACTTTTTTCGATAAAACTACAAAGTAACCAATGGTAAAAATAGCAATAATCAAAAATAATACCACACCAATTGACGCTGCATAACCTATTTTATAGAAATGAAATCCGTATTCATATAAGGCAAAAACTAAAGTATTTGTTGAATTTTGTGGGCCACCTTCAGTGATAATTTGAATAGTTTCAAATACTTTAAATGAAGCTATAGCGTCCATTAAAGTCAAGAAAAATACTGTTGGTGAAATCATTGGTAATGTTATTTTACGAAAAATTTTCCAAGAACTAGCTTTATCTAAACGTGCTGCTTCATATAAATATTGAGGAACAGATTGCAGTGAAGCCAAAATAATTAATGCATTATAGCCAACGCCTTTCCATACAGAAATGATAATTAGCGAAATCAAGGCATATGTTGTGCTACCTAACCAGTCAATAGTTTGTAAATGTAAAAATTCTAATAAAGCATTTAATAGACCAAAATCTTTATTCATTATCCACATCCACAATAGTGAAATTGACGCTAAAGACACTATATAAGGAAAGAAAGCAATACTTTGTAAAAAACTACTAATTTTCGTTTTTCTATTTAAAAATAAAGCCAATGCCATTCCTAAAATAATATTTAAACCAACTGTAAATATTACATAGATTAAAGTGTTTCCAATGATTTGATAAAATTTCATATCACTAGCTAGATTAATAAAATTTGTTAACCCCACAAAAGTTTTTACAGGGGATATCATATTCCATTCATAAAAACTCAATGTAATCATATGCAAAATTGGATAAATGCTAAATACACTTAAAATAATCAGTGCAGGTGCTAAGAAAATATATGGTTTTATCGTATTTATATTCATGCAATAATTCTCCTATCTGTTTCATCAAAGAAATATATTTTTTGATGTTTTACGGCTACTTTTACCACTTTATTTTCTGCTATTTGTTTTTCATTAAATGTTTTAAAAGAGATAATTCCAAATGGTGCTTGCATACGATAAATTATTTCACTACCCAAAAATTCTCTAGTTAAAATAGGGCCACTGGCAATGAGTTCATCTTTTTGAGCTAGTTCATCATCTTCAAGAAGTCTTACTTTTGACGGTCTAAATCCAATTTTTTTCGTTGCTTTTGGCATATCTATTAAATCACCTATATTTTGGCTATCAAAAATATTCATTGTAGGATTGCCAATGAATTTTGCTGTGAATAAATTATCAGGCTCATGATAAATTTTGGCAGGAGATGCCATTTGCATGATTTTACCTTGATTCATCAATACAATATTTGTCCCCATAGACATTGCCTCTACTTGGTCATGCGTTACATATACAAAAGTTGTACCTAATTTTTTATGCAATTCAATTAAATCTGTACGCATTTGATTTCTCAATTTTGCATCTAAATTTGATAATGGTTCATCCATTAAAAATACTTTAGGTTTTTTTACCATAGCTCGGGCTAGTGCCACTCTTTGACGTTGTCCGCCAGATAATTCACTAGGTTTTCTTTGTAAATATTCTTTTAACCCTACAGCTTTACAGATTTTATCAATACGTTCTTCACGTTCTTTTTTTGGCATTTTGGCATTAATTAAACCAAATTCAATATTTTCTTTTACGGTCATGGTAGGATACAGTGCATAGTTTTGAAATACCATTGCTATATTTCTATCACCAGGTTCTACATCGTTCATACGAATATTATCTATGTATAAATCACCTGAGCTTAAACTTTCAAGTCCTGCTATCATTCGTAAAGTTGTAGATTTACCACAACCACTAGGGCCTACCAATACGGTAAAACTTCCGTCAGGAATAATTAAATTTAAATTATCAATTACACAATTATCTTTGCCATAGATTTTGCAAACATTTTTTAACTCAATTTGTGACATTCATTTTGCTCCTTAATAAAAATATTAAAAATACATAATACATTAATATAAAGTTTAGCTAGCTTTGCTTTACTGAATAATATTCTAGTGAAAAATTTTTACGCTATCTATCAAATTATTGTTAATTGTTAGTAAAATAAAATTCTAGGCAAATTGACGTGCATAAAATACCATGCTATGCTTATAATACTAACAATAAAATATTAATTTTTAAGGGGGCTTCCTCCATGATGAAAACTCGCCATAAAGGCAAAATGCTTACACTTGGTAGTTGTATAGGTATTGTTGCTCCTGCTTCGGCCTGTGAAAATTTTGATTATACTGCTGGCATTGAACTCCTACACAAATGGGGATATAAGACAAAAATTTCAAAAACTTTAAAAATAAATGACGGTTATCTTGCTGGGTCTGATGATATACGAGCTAGTGAATTAAATGCTTTTTTTGCCGATGATGATGCTGACGCCATTTTATGTTTTGGTGGCGGTTATGGTTGTACACGTATTTTAGATTTATTAGATTATGATTTAATACGTAATCATCCTAAATTATTAATTGGTTTTAGTGATATTACAGCTCTTCATTGTGCTATTGGTCAAAATAGTCGATTGGTAACTATTCATGGCCCAATGCTCAAAACTTTATCTCGTAATCCTACGCAATATACGATAACTTCTCTTTGTCGTGGATTATGTATGTCTGTACCTCTGGGGGCTTTTCCTTTACCCAAAAAACATGCACTAAAATCTTTTTATCCTGGTAGAGCCTTTGGAAAATTAATCGGTGGTAATCTTAGTGTTGTTTCTGCACTTTGTGGTACACCGTATGAATTAAAAGGTGAAAATAGTATCTTATTTTTAGAAGATATTGGGGAAGATGCTTACGCTATAGACCGTATGCTTCGTCAACTTTGGCAAAATGGATTGTTAAAAAATATTAAAGGTCTTATTTTTGGTGATTTTACTCATTGTCAGCCTAATAAACAAGAACCTTTTGAATTTACGGTAAAAGAAGTGCTTCAACAATATGCAAAGCTTGCAAAAGTACCGACTATTTATAATTTTCCTGCAGGTCATGAACGTACAAATGCATTCTTACCTTTAGGTGTAAACGCTACAATTAATATTAGTGCTGAAGATGATATAAATTTCTTTATTAGTGAAGCACATTGTAAATTACGTTAATTTTTACTTACGCTAATTTAACTTTATTTTTAGAAAGATTTTACTTATGAATAAATATGATTTAAAAAAATTAGTCTGTCAAAAAATAGATGAACTTTCACCTATTTTATTAAAAATTAGTGACTATCTATATAAAAACCCTGAGCTTAGTACTCAAGAATTTAAGGCTGTACAGTATTTAAAAAATTTATTATTGCAATTTAATTTTGCCTTTAAACCGATTTTGCAAGATAAATATGCTACTGCTTTTATAGCTAATAAAGGAATAGGCACAAAAAAAATAGGTTTTTTAACGGAATATGATGCTCTTCCTGATATTGGTCACGGTTGTGGACATAATCTTATTGCGTTAATGAGTATTAGTGCTGGTGTTGCATTTAATGCAGTAACAAATAATTTAGTTCAAACTATTATCTATGGTTGTCCTGCGGAAGAAACATTGGGGGCAAAACTTGATATTGCAGATAGTGGTTTATTTGATGATGTATCTGCTTGTCTTATTATTCACCCTGATGATAAAACTACAATTGGCGGTACTTCTTTTGCTACGCATCCTTTAGAAATAAGCTTTTTAGGCAAAGAAGCCCATGTCGCTGACCCTGTTTATCATGGTGTTAATGCTTTAGATGCATTAGTAGATTTTTATACTCAATTTAAAATTTTACAGCAAAGTTTTACGAAAAAAAATCTAATTGGCACTATTATTACCGAAGGTGGTACTGCGCCAAATATTATTCCTGCCAAAGCTACGATGCGTTCTACTATTCGTTCTATTGATACCGATTATCTTGAAAGTGTAATGCTTCCACAAATAAAAGCTTTAGCCAAAAAAGTAGCTACTAAGCATCAAACTGGTTTAAATATGTATCATTATGAACCATTATATAAAAATCTTCAAAGTGATAATCGTCTAAATCAATATTATCAGGAAAATTTCAAAATACTTAATGAAAAATATACTGTGCTTCCTGATGATTTTGCTGATGGTTCTACTGATGTAGGTAATGTCAGCCATGTGACTAGAACGTGTCAACCTACTATTTGTATTGGCAAAAATTTGTTTGTGCATACTAAAGAATTTTGCACAGCGACTACTTCTGATTTTGCTCAAAAACAAGCTTTACTTGGAGCAAAAGCTATGGCTATGACTGCTATAGATGTTTTATTTGAAGATAAATAAATATAAAAATCCTCGAGGTCTTTGTTATGCAAATCAAACGTATTGAAATTGGCAAAGTAAAAATTCCTTTACGTAAACCGTTTATTACTGCTTTACGTCGTGTAGATTTTGCCGAAGATATTATCATAAAAATTATTACTGATACTGGAAATACTGGTTTTGGTAATGCTCCACCTACAGCAGTAATCACAGGTGATAGTCAAGATTCTATCATTAGTGCTATTAGTCAAGTTATTGCTCCACAATTAATAAATAAAGATGTTTCTGAATTAGAAACTATTTGTAAAATTATTGATAAATCCATGCTCCATAATTCTTCAGCTAAGGCTGCTATTGATATTGCTATTTATGATTTATTTGCGCAAATGTGTAATTTGCCTCTATATAAATTATTGGGTAATTATCGTAAGCAAATTACTTCAGATTTAACAATAAGCTTACGAGAACCAGAAATTATGGCTCAAGATGCACTTGACGCTGTTAAAAGAGGTTATTTGGATTTAAAAATCAAAGTGGGAAATGATGCTATTTTAGATTTTAAACGTGTAGAAATTATTCGTAATGCAGTGGGAAAAGATATCAATATTCGTTTAGATGCTAATCAAGGTTGGCGACCAAAAGAGGCGGTTCGTCTTATTCGTCAATTTGAAGATAAAAATTTAAATATTGAATTAATCGAACAACCTGTAATTGCTCATGATATTATGGGTTTAAAATTCGTTACTGAAAATGTTGATACGCCAATTATGGCTGATGAATCAGCTTTTGGCACTCATGAAGTATTTAGCTTACTTGCTCAGCGTGCTTGTGATTTAATTAATATAAAATTAATGAAAGCTGGCGGTGTGCATAATGCTCTTAAAATTGCAGATATGGCCAATATTTGCGGTGTTGAATGTATGATGGGTTGTATGCTTGAATCAAAAGTAGGAATTACAGCTTCGGCAAGTTTAGCAGGTGGTAAATCTATTATTACAAGAAGTGATTTAGATGCAGCTGATTTACTCGCTATTGACCCAATTGTCGGTGGCATTTCTTATGATAAAAATACAATTATTCTTAATGAAACACCAGGACTTGGTATTACTGAGATTAAAGATTGGCAATTTATCAATGCTATTGAATAATTCTTAGAATATTTATTAAAAATTTTATTATAGCACTATCTAAGTAATTACCTTTTTGGTGTATGCTTTAGATAGTGTTTTTTTATTTGTGTCGTATTTGCACATAAAAAAACTACATTCTACAAGTTTTCTTGTGCAACTTGTAGAATGTAGTGTAATAAAATCTTAATAATTTTGTAGTTTATTAAATAATTTCTTGAATAACTTCTTTTATAAAAGTTTCCGGTACATTTTTATTTATACATACTTTACCAATATCTTCAAGTAAAACCCAACTTACTTTACCGTTAATTGTTTTTTTATCATGAAAAATATCTTGATAAATTTTTTCAGCATCGCATTTTATAGCTACTATTGGTAAATTCATATTGAGTAATAATTTACTCATATTAGTAACTATATCTTGAGTGATTAAGCCCATTTTTACACTGAGTTTGGCTGCACCAATCATACCAATAGCCACAGCCTCGCCATGATTATACACTTGATAATTAGTTTCTTTTTCGATAGCATGACCCAAAGTATGACCAAAATTTAAAATAGCACGTAGACCTGTTTCTGTTTCATCTTGAGAAACGACTTGGGCTTTTATCTCACAAGAACGAGCAATTATATGAACTAAAGCATCTTTGTCTAAATTCAATATTTCTTGTTGATGTGTTGTTAAATAATTATAGAAATCTATATCATAAATAAAGCCGTATTTTATAACTTCACCTAATCCCGTGGCAATCTCTCTTTTGGGTAAAGTTTTCATCATATTTAAATCCATAAATACTGCTTGAGGTTGATAAAATGCCCCAATAAGATTTTTGCCCAAAGTATGATTTACAGCTACTTTTCCGCCAACGCTTGAATCAACTTGTGCTAATAAACTAGTAGGTATTTGAATGAATGGAACACCACGCATGAAAGTTGCAGCTACAAAACCTGTTATATCACCAACAACGCCACCACCTAAAGCAAATATAGGAGATTTTCGGTCAAGATTGTGTTTGATAGCTGTTGTATATAAACTTTCTGCTATTTGCAAGGATTTTGATTTTTCACCTGCTGGAATAATGGCGATATGTGCATTTAATCCTGCTTTAGCTAATATTTTCTTGAAATTATCAGCATATAAATCGGCAATATTACTATCTGTAATGATTAAAGCTTGTTTAGAATATTGTTTTTGTGAGATAAAATCAATTATTGTTTGTGCTAAATCATAACCAATATATATATTATAAGATTTTTCCCCTAAATCTACCGGAACAATTCGCATTATTTTACTCCTTTTAAATATTTTGTAATGATTTCTACATTTTTTAATGGTGTAGTATCATCAGTTTTGATAATTAAGTCAGCTTTTTTATAAAATTCGGAGCGTTTAGCCATTAATTCAATAATTGTTTTTAAACGTTCTTCATTACTTTTTTTAGCCAATAATGGTCGTTTATCATTATTAGTGCGTTTTAAAATTGTACGAGGCATGGCAGTTAAAGCAATAACTACACCATTTTCACGAAGAGCTTGCATATCTTCTTTTTTTGTGGCTACACCGCCACCTGTTGAGATGACCTGATGTGTTTTTTGTGCCAATTTTTTTATAGTATCTGTTTCTTTTTGGCGAAAAGCTTCTTCGCCTTCATTGGCAAAAATCTCTTTGATTTTTTGTTTATATGTTTTTTCTATAGCCACATCTGTATCTACAAAATTATACCCTAAACGATAAGCTAATAATTTACCAGTTATGGATTTTCCACTACCCATAAACCCAATAAGTATAATATTAGATTTCATTGTCATCTATCCTTTTATTTGTTTATTCTTGTATTATAACTTTGTAAATTTTGTAAAACGTCAATCATAGCGTCACTACCAAATTTTTCAACAATCATTTTGGTGATAGTAAGAGCCACCATAGCTTCTCCTACTACAGAAGCTGCTTGAACAGCACAGACGTCACTACGTTCTTTACAAGCTAAAACTTCTTGTTTAGTTTCAATATCAATAGAATGAAGTGGTGTCATTAATGTAGGGATTGGTTTCATACACGCACGAATGATAATTGGTTCGCCATTACTCATGCCACCTTCAATTCCACCCGCATGATTAGTTTTTCGATAAACTGTTGTATCTTCATTATAATACATTTCATCATGAAGTTTACTACCTGGTTGATTAGCATAAGCAAAACCATCACCAATTTCGACACCTTTTATAGCTTGAATAGACATCATTGCTCCAGCAAGTTGCATATCAAGACGCTTATCCCATTGAATATGGCTACCTATACCAATTGGCATATTCTGCACAACGACTTCAAAAATTCCGCCTAAAGTATCACCACTTTGTCCTGCTATCCGAATTTTTTCACGCATTTGTTGTTCAGCTTGAGCATCATTGCAATTTAAATCACTATCATTTTCTTGTAAAGTTTTATAATCTATATTCGTAGTATCAGCTTGTACACCACCAATATTGATTACATGTGATACAATATTTATTCCTAATGCAGATAAAAATTGGCGAGAAAGAGCACCAGCGGCTACTCTAGCTGCTGTTTCTCTTGCACTAGAACGTTCTAAGATATCACGAATATCTTCACGATTATATTTTTTGATACCTACATAATCAGCATGACCTGGTCTTGCCGCAGTTACTTTTGTCCAAGTAGGTGAACCCATAACAGACATTCTATCTGTCCAATTTTCCCAATCTTTATTCACTACACGAAGGGTAATCGGGTCGCCCATAGTTTCGCCAAAACGTACACCAGATAAAATATCTACTTTATCTGTTTCTATAGACATACGCCCACCACGACCATAGCCTTTTTGACGACGTGCCATTTGTCTATTCATTTCATCAAGATTTATTTTAAGACCAGCAGGAATACCCTCTACCAAGGCTGTTAAGCATTGTCCATGGGATTCTCCCGCAGTTAAAAATCTAAACATTTAATCCAACTCCTTATATAATTCGGGTTTACAAGTTATCAATAACTATTATAACTAAAAATGCACAATCATGCTATAAAAATATTATTTTCTTGATTTATTATACATATTATTTATATTACTCTTGACACTATACCAAAAATTTGTAAAAATTAATGTATATTATGCCTTTTTGAGGTGAGTTTTATGAATAATAAAGTAAAAATAACGTATTTATTAAATAGTGGTTTTGTTCTGGAAATGAATGAGTGTGCTATGGTTTTTGATTATTACCAAGACCCCAAAAATACTTTACCGGAAATACTCAAAAATAAACAAGAAATATATTTTTTTGTATCGCATATTCATTATGACCATTTCAATCCCGAAATAAATCAATTTGCTGAAAAAATAACGAAGTATTTTATTAGTTATGATGTGAACAAAAATCTACCTCCAGCTGAAAAAACTGTGATTTTAGATGAATATACATCTTATGATGATAGAAAAATTCATATTCAAACATTTAGTTCTACTGATGAAGGAATTTCTTTTTATATTGAAAAAAATAATTGGAAAATTTTCCATGCAGGAGATTTTAATTGGTGGCATTGGAAAGGCGATTCTGAGGAAAATAATGCTTTTGCTAAAAATGGTTTTATGAAACAATTAAAACGTTTGGGAAATTTAGATTTAGATGTGGCATTTTTCCCTGTAGATAGTCGACAAGAGGAGTTCATGGATATTGGGGTAACAAATTTTTGTAATCAAGTTCATGTAAAAAATCTGATTACCATGCATAATGCTGGTGAGGGTAAATGGACTATACCACAAGAGTTTGCGCAAAAATATAATATACAAGCGATTTATACTCCACAAATACCAGGTGAAACTATCTCTTGTGTGCGTTAAATATGAATTTTGGTATAAATACTACTAATATAGTAGCATATAGAAAAAATAAGTAAATATATATATTATTATTGAGGTGATTTTTGTGAAAAAATTTATATTTTTATGTTTACTAGCCTCTGTATTTACCTTATCTTTATTTACAAATAATGGTATTGCAGAGCAACAAATAAATTCTAATGTAAAAACAGGAAAGGAAGTTCAATCCATGAGTAACAATCGTATAGCAGTATTTGAAACAAATATGGGTACTTTTGAAATCGAATTATTTGAAGATAAAGCACCTATCACTACAGGTAATTTTATTGATTTAGCAGAACATAATTTTTATGATGGTCTTATTTTTCATCGTGTAATTGATGGATTCATGATTCAAGGTGGCGACCCTAATGGTAATGGTACAGGTGGCCCAGGTTACACAATCAAAGATGAATTCCACAAAGATTTAAGACATGACGGCCCTGGTGTATTATCTATGGCAAACGCTGGCCCAAATACTGGTGGTTCTCAGTTCTTTATTACTTTAGATAAAACACCTTGGCTTGATGGTCATCATGCTGTTTTTGGTAAAGTAATCTCTGGTATGGAAGTTGTAGAAAAAATCGGTCATGTAGATACAGATTTTATGGATAAACCAGTAGAAGATGTTGTAATCAACAAAATAGTTATTAAAGATGCAAAATAATGTCTTGCTACACGTATATTTTACGTTGCAGTGATGACACATTATATACAGGTTGGACAAATGACCTACCAAAACGTCTAAAGACTCACAATGCCGGCAAAGGTGCTCGCTATACACGCGGGCGTTTGCCGGTTAAATTAATTTATTATGAAACTTTTGCTACCAAAAAAGAAGCGATGCAACGTGAAGCCCAAATAAAAAAATTATCACGAAAACAAAAATTATCTTTCATCTTAACTAAATCCTAATGATTTAGTATGATTTTTATGTTATACTGAATATAATAATATAATTGAAAGAAATATATGTTATTGTTTAAATTAAATTGATTTATTTTTTAATTTAGGAGGATTGTTTAATGGCAAAGTCAATTACTGAAGTTTTAGGTATAAAATATCCGATTATTCAAGGCGGTATGGCTTGGATTTCTGATGCAAAACTTGCTGCTGCTGTATCTAATGCAGGTGGTGCAGGAATTATTTCTTGTGGTGGTAGAACTACAGAGTATGTACGTGAAGAAATACGTAAAGCAAAACAGCTTACAGATAAACCTTTTGGGGTAAATGTAATGCTTATGGCTCCTAATAAAGATGAAATTGTAGATGTTATTTGTGAAGAAAAACCCGCATTTGTAACATTAGGTGCTGGAAATCCTGTTCCTTATTTTGCAAAATTAAAAGAAGCAGGTATTAAAGTTATTCCTGTAATTCCTAATGTAAAATTAGCAAAACGTGTAGCTGCAGCTGGTGCTGATGCTATGGTTGCTGAAGGTATGGAAGCTGGCGGACATATTGGTGTGCTTACTACTATGGCGTTAATGACACAAGTAATTCCAGAAGTAGATATTCCAGTTGTTATGGCTGGTGGTTTTGGTGATGGACGTGGTCTTGCTGCTGCCTTAATCATGGGTGCTAGTGGTATTCAAATGGGTACTAGATTCTTAGTAGCTGAAGAATGCTCTGTTCATGATAATATGAAAGAAAAATTAATCGAAGCTGTCGATACTGACACTATTGTAACTGGTCTTACTTTAGGTGGTGCAGTACGTGGTATCAAAAACAAATTCTCTACAGAATTTGTACAAAAAGAAAATGAAGGCAATACTTCTAAAGAAGAACTTATCCGCTTAGCTACTGGTACTAATAAATTAGCTGCCGTTGACGGTGATGTAGAAAATGGTATGATGCAAGCAGGTCAGACTTTAACAGTATTAAACAAAGTAGAACCTGTAGCTACTATTATTGAAGACATTATTCAGCAAGCTCGTGAAACATTATCTTTTGGTGCAAGTATTAAACTTTAAAACATATTGATTTTGTGGCGAGTAGCTTTGTGTTTTATTACAAAATTTCTCGCCACATTTTAATTTAAAATTCATTTAAGAAGATAAAATAAAACTTTAGAGGAGTTTTTATTTTGAAAAAATTTCTAGTAATTTTATTATCACTTTTGAGTGTATTGGTATTTTCTGCATGCTCGAATGAAGTAGGTAATAATTTTTCATATGATAATGAAAAATCTGAGGATAATACTCAAAAAGTAAAGATTATTACTTCTTTTTATCCAATTTATATAGAAACATTGAATATTACTAAAGGAATTGATGGGGTAGTTGTTGAAAATATGACTAAACCACAAACAGGTTGTCTTCATGATTATCAAATGACGCCTGCCGATATGAAAAAATTAGAAACAGCCAATATTTTTATTGCAAATGGTGCAGGCATGGAATCTTTTTTGGAGGATATCATTGAACATCAACAGCAATTACAAATAATAGATTCATCAAAGAATATTGCATTATTAGAAGATGAACATGGCGTAAATCCACATGTTTGGGTTAGTGTTTCTAATTATATTATTCAAGTGCAAACAATTGCTGATGAGCTTAGTAGATTAGATCCTGAACATAAAAATCAATATCAGCAAAATGCACAAGATTATATTGCAAAATTGAAGAATTTACGACAAGATATGCATGAAAAAATAGATAAATTGCCAAATAAAAAAATTGTTACTTTCCATGAAGCTTTTCCTTATTTTGCGAAAGAATTTAATTTAGATATCGTAGGTGTCATTGAGCGTGAACCAGGAACTATACCATCACCGCATGAACTCACATCGATTATTGACCAAGTAAATAGTTTAGATGCTAAAGCTTTATTTGCTGAACCACAATATTCATCTTCGGCGGCCAAAACTATTGCTAATGAAACTAAAGCAAAAGTATATATTTTAGATCCGACAGTTACTGGTGAAAATGATCTAGATGCTTATATCAAAGCAATGCAACAAAATACACTTACTTTAGAAGAAGCATTAAAATAATCAATACACTCAATAAAGGATGAACTATTAATGATAAAAGGTACAGGTGTCGATATTATCGAGATATCACGAATAAAAAAATCTTTAGATAATGAAAAATTTAAACAAAGAATATTTACTATAAATGAACAAATATATTGTGATAGTAAAAAAAGTATGGCGATATCTTCATATACAGCAAGATTTGCAGCGAAAGAAGCTGTAGCTAAAGCTTTAGGAACAGGTATAGCAAATGGCGGAGCTTGGACAGATATTGAGATTTTGCCTGATGAAGATGGTGCTCCACATGTAAAACTTTATGGATATTTTGCTAAACTCGCTACTAATAAAAAAATATATAACATCTATATTTCACTCAGTCACAGTAAAGAATATGCTGTAGCTCAAGCTATTTTGGAGGGATAATCATTATGAAAATTTCATCTGCAACACAAATGAAAGCGATTGATCAATCTGCAATAAATAATTTTGGTATACCAGAAATAGCTTTAATGGAAAATGCAGGACATGAGATTGCTCAAGAAGCTATAAAAATATGTAATGCAAAGCAAAAAGCTATTGAAATTGAACGTTTAAATTTTTGTATTGTAGCTGGTTGCGGTAATAATGGTGGCGATGGATTTGTCGCTGCTAGACATTTACTTAATGCTAAAGCTAAAGTAAAGATTTTTTTAATAGGAAATATAGAACATTTTTCACCATCAGCCAAAATAAATTATGATATTTTGACTAATATGCATGCTGAAATTTATCATATAGTTTCAGAACGTGATTGGAATCGCTTGCAAATTGCGATTACTTTTTCTAATTGCATTATTGATGCACTTTTGGGAACAGGTTTTCATGGAACATTACGTGAAGAAACTAAAAAATGTATTGATATTTTAAATACATCAAATCGCCCAATATTGTCTGTGGATATCCCAAGTGGTGTAAATGCAGATAATGGTGTAGTAGAAAGTATTGCTGTATCAGCGACGACTACGATTACCTTTGGTTTACCTAAAATTGGCTTAATAAACTATCCAGGCTCTGAATATGTAGGGAAGATAATAGTTAAAACTATTGGTTTGCCAAATAGTTTATTAGAAACAGATACCATTAAACAAGAAGCTATTGATAAAGATTTTGTAAAAAAACATTTAGCAAAACGTGCAGATGATGTTTATAAAGGCTCTTGTGGTAAAGTTTTAGTCATTGCAGGCTCTACAGGTCTTACAGGTGCTGCTTGCTTGGCAAGTTCTGCGGTTTTACGTATTGGTGCAGGTATATGTACTTTAGCATCAGCTGAAAGTTTGTACGATATTTTAGCTATTAAAAATACAGAAGTCATGACCATGGCACTTCCTGAGATATCGCCAGGTATTTTAGGTAATTCTGCTAGGGAAAAAATAAAAATATTAGCAGATAATGCAGATGTTTTATTAATTGGCCCAGGACTTGGTAGAAATGATGAAACTTGTACAATGGTTCGAGAATTGGCTACTACTATAGAAAAACAATTAGTATTAGATGCTGATGCAATTTTTGCTTTTAGTCAAGCTCCAGAAGAACTCAAAAATATAAAGAAAATACCTATTTTAACACCACATTTAGGTGAAATGGCTAATTTATTGCATATTGAAATCAAAGATTTAAAAGATAATCTTTGGGATATTGCACGTAAAGCAGCTGAATATTTTAATGCTATTTTTGTCATAAAAAGTGAAAAAACTATTGTGGCATATCCTGATGGCAATATCTTTGTAACAACTGTAGGAAATTCTGGTATGGCTACTGCTGGTTGTGGCGACGTTTTGGCAGGTACTATAGCGGGGCTTTTAGCAGAAAATCTAGCTCAAAATATGACAGCTCCTGTTGGTGTGTATTTACATGGTCTTGCAGGTGATATTGCTAGTCAAAATGGATGTGCAGGATTAGTTGCGAGTGATATTTTAAAAAACTTGCCAAAGGCTCGTCAACAAATAGACTTAAAATAAAATATTTTTTTCATTATGATTTTTGTGGTTGGGTAATTGTGTTTATACGATAGACCTAATGAGGTTTAATTACCCAAACACATACTATTTTGTATATTATTGTATAGTGATTATTTTTTATAAATATAAAAAATATGTACGTTTATAAAAAATATGCTATAATAAACATGAAAATATTTGTAA
The DNA here is from genome assembly GCA_963558795.1 of uncultured Megamonas sp. Lineage (GTDB taxonomy): Bacteria > Bacillota > Negativicutes > Selenomonadales > Selenomonadaceae > Megamonas. Next base: position 24,413 of record CAUWIH010000028.1, read on the forward strand.
TATAGAATTTTTTTATAGATAAATTAATAAGCAAAATTTCTGCTGTAGTAAGACAGTTTGTTAAATATTATAATTAATAAATATTCCAAATATTTATCAATGACTCAAATCTAAAAAAATTGATAATATAATAATAGAGATTATTTATATTATTAATATATGATTACAAAGTCGCGAGAATCATATTTAATAAAATAAAGGAGTTGAAAACCTGAGACAAGAAGCGCAAATTTATTTTTTAATAAATTCCTTGTAATGGTGTATCCGCTGAAAAGAAATGATATTGTAAAGCGTGGCGACATATATTATGCTAATCTAAGTCCTGTAATTGGTTCGGAACAAGGTGGTTTACGCCCAGTACTAATCGTACAAAACGATATTGGTAACAAGTATAGTCCTACTATTATAGTAGCCGCAATTACAGCAAAGCTAGGTAAAACGCATATGCCTACACATGTAGATTTACCTGCTAAATTTTGTAATTTAGAGCGAGATTCTATGGTTTTGGTCGAACAATTACGTACAATTGACAAATCTCGTTTAAGTAAAAAAATCACCACGCTTGATAAAACGTATATGCTCGAAGTCAACAAAGCTCTAATGATTAGCTTAGGATTAGTAAAATTTTAATCGCAATATAGAACAAATTGTCTATACATAAAAAATTTTATATAATAAAATTATGGAGTGCTCCTAAAAGCTTTAATGATTTTCAGGAGCACTCTTGCTATATGTTAAAATTACAAAAATTAATTAAAATTTAATAAAGGATTGATATAATGAAGAAAATTTTTATTTTATTAATGATTATTTGTAGTAGTATTTTTTTGTTTGGTTGTGGTAATAATGATTCTAGTGCTACCGAGAATAAAAAAGTATCAGGTGATTTAAGCATTGAAATGCTCGATATTGGGCAAGGTGATGCTACATTAATCAAGACGAAAGACCAAGTAGTGATGATTGATACAGGTGATATTGATGAGAGAGATAATCTTTTAAAATTACTGAAAGAACGTAATATAAAAACTATCGATAAATTAATCATTACTCATCCACATGCAGACCATTTGGGTGGTGCGTATGTAATATTTAAAAATTTTGAAGTCAAAGAAGTCTATGATAATGGGCAAAAGGCTACAACTAAAACGTATAAAACTTATTTAAAAAATATCAAAGAAAAACAAATTAAATATAAAGCTTTAGCTGATGGTGATGAATTAGACTTCGGTTCTGGTGTGAAATTTAAAGTACTTAGTCCAGCTAAATTGACTGATGATACAAATAATAATTCTATTGTAGGAAAGTTAAAATATAATGATTTTACTATGATGTTTACAGGTGATGCTGAAAAAGATATTGAAAATACGTTAGTCAAAAAATATGGTGATGAATTAAAATCTTTAGTGCTTAAATCTCCACATCATGGTAGTACAACATCATCTACAGAACAATTTTTAAAAGCTGTAGACCCAGAAGTAGCATTGATTTCTTTAGGTGCTGGTAATGAATATGGTCATCCACATAAAGAAATTTTAGCACGTTATAAAAAATTGGGTATCAAAGTATATCGTACAGATGAAGATGGTTCAATAAAAATTATTAGTAATGGTACGAAAGATTATCAAATTGATACTACAAAATAAAAAAATAAAATAAATTTTAATTTTGTATTTATTTAAGGAAGTGAAAAAATGTTATCAGCTGTAATCGATAGATTTGAAGAGGATAAAGCCGTATTATTGATTGGCGAAGAGGAGCAGAAAGTGGTTTTTCCACGAAATTTATTATCAAGCTCTTTAAAAGAGGGAGATTATCTCACTATTGATATAAATTATGATGAAAAAGCCACATTGCAAGCTAAAGAAGAGATAGATTTATTATTTAATTCATTAAATCAAGATAATCTCTAATTTAAAATTTAATATACCAAGGAGTGTTTTACTGTTGTTATTTAAATTTAAAAGAATAATCATTTTTTATTTGACTTGTATCTTTTTGATGATACCAAGTATTTCTATGGCAAGCCCAAGTAGTATTGAAAAAATTTCTCATGAGATTATGCAAGATGAACAAGGAAATCAGTATCTGCATATCGAACTAAATACTAATAGAGAACTTAAAGATTTCTCAATAAACTTTAATCCGAATAATCAAAAGCAATTAATTTTTCGTTTGGGTAATGCCACAATAAGTAATATTTCTCATCAAGAAAAGCTAGATAAGACTATTGCCAAAAAGATTTTTATCCATGAAATAGATGGCAATTTTGTTCAAGGGAAAATTTACTTAAAAGAAGAAGCTAACAATAATTTTAAAATATACTCTTTGGGCAAAAATGGTGTAGCTATTGATATTTTTACGACACCAATCAATGATGTAGTTATTACTGATACGAATATAGCCAATTTGAAAAACAAAATCATCACTATTGACCCTGGTCATGGTGGTTCGGATAGTGGTGCTATTGGACCAAATGGTTATAGCGAAAAAGAAGCTACTTTAGCTATTGCTACTGATTTAAAAGATATCTTGACTGGTGCTGGTGCAAAAGTCATCATGACAAGAGATACAGATAGCGATGTTTTTGGAGCAAATGCCTCTGCCACTAATGAATTGCAGGCTCGTGTAAATGTGGCTAATAATCATAAATCTGATATTATGGTAAGTATTCATTGTAATGCTTTCACTAGTCCAAGTGCTAATGGTACACAAACTTTTTATTATCCTTCTAGCTATAAAGGACAACGTTTAGCTCAAAATATCCAACAAAAAATGATTGAAGCGAATGGTTTGACTGATAGAGGGGCGTCTACTTGTAATTTTTATGTAGTAAAAAAATCTTTTATGCCGGCTGTACTCATTGAAACAGCTTTTATTACAAATTATAATGAAGAAGCACTTTTAAGTGACCCTGATTGGCAAATGCAATTAGCAAATGCTATCGCACAAGGAATATCACAATATTTTAGCGAGCAAAATTAATTGATATGTATTTCTAATTTTAATTGAGAGGCGATTTATATGACTTTAAAAACCGTAAAATATTTATTAGCTATTATGACAATCATTATTTTAGCTATAACGGCTGGTTGTACTCAAGAAACAAGCACATCTAGCTCTAACACGTCTTCTGCACAAGTAAATAAAGAAACTAGTGCAAGTAGCACTACTGAAACTACGACGAAAGAAACTACTGATAAAATTACTATTTATTTTCCAAGTAGTAATGGTGATAAATTACTTCCTGCAACACGCAAAATTAATTTAAATCGTGAAGATAAGTATCAAGCTGTTGTTCAAGCATTGATTGATGGCCCAGCTACAGACAAAGAAGGTATATATATTATGCCAAAAAATACTCAAGTTTTGTCTGTAAAAGTTGATAAAAATATTGCTACAGTAGATTTTAATAAAGCTTTTAAAACAAATTTTACAGGTGGTTCTACTGGTGAATTAATGTTAATCGGCGCTATTGTAGATTCTTTAACTGAATTTAAAGATATTAAAGCTGTTCGTTTTACTGTAGAAGGTAAGCCTTTAGAAATGTTAAGCGGACATTTAGATTTGACTGAACCACAAAAACGCATGAATGATTTATTATAAAATAAATTTTAAATAAGAAGGTGTTTTCATGTTACAAATATTAGAAAATAGTATTTTACGTCTTAGTGTAGATACTCATGGTGCCGAAATTCATAGTTTATTTAATAAAGAAACTAAAATTGAATATATTTGGCAAGCCGATCCACAATATTGGCAACGCCATGCACCGATACTTTTTCCTATTGTAGGTAAATTAAAGAACAATCAATTCGAATATGATGGCTCTGTATATAATATGAATGGTCATGGTTTTGCTAGAGATAGTGAATTTACTTTAGCTAATCAGACTGAAAATTCTTTGGTATATACATTGACATATAATGAAGACACATTAAAAATTTATCCATTTAGATTTGAGCTCACTGTTACTTATACTTTGGATTTTGATACGGTAAAAGTGGGCTGGCTCGTCAAGAATCTTGATGAAAATAATGAAATGTATTTTTCTATTGGGGCACACCCTGCTTTTAATTGTCCTATTGGTAATGAAGGTACATTTAATGAGCATGAATTAGAATTTGAACAAACAGAAGCAAGTCCAATGACTTCATATCATGTAAATTCTGCTGGTCTTTTTGATGGCGGTGTTTTTCCTGTGCAATTAGTTTATGGAAAAGTACTTCGTTTACGTCATGATTTATTCACAGAAGATGCACTTGTTTTCAAAAATTTATTTTCTAATGCAGTAAAAATAACAAATACTGTTAATAATCATTTTGTAAAAGTTAATTTTGAAGGATTCCCTTACCTTGGTATTTGGACAAAACCTATAAAAGCTCCATTTATTTGTATTGAGCCTTGGTATGGTCTTGGAGATAGTACGCAAAAACGTGATTTTTCTAATAAAGAGGGGATTTTACAGCTAAAGGCTAATGATGAATTTTCTGCTTGTTATACAATTAGTATTGGCTAATTAAATTTTTTGATTATTGATTAGGAGATTTTGCATATGACCCTTTTAGAAGAAGTTTTACAGGCAAATCAGCAATATTTACGTAAAACAAAAGATGATTTGACAATGTGGAGTAAATTTCCACAAAAGCATTTGGCAGTTGTCAGTTGTATGGATACTCGCTTGGTAGAGCTTTTAGAGCCAGCTATGGGGATTCGTCGTGGCGAAGTTAAAATGATAAAAACAGCTGGTAATACTATTACGAGTAAATTTGATGATGTTATCCGCAGTCTCTTAATCTGTATTTATCAATTCGATATCAAAGAAATCATGGTAATTGGTCATCATGGTTGTGGTATGGCTACTGCTACATCAGAAGGTTTGATTGATACTATGTTAAAACGTGGTATTCAAAAAGAAGCTATTATGAATGTGCAAGATGAATTGAAATCTTGGATTGATAATTTTCATGACCCTGTAGATAATATTTTATCTAGTGTAAAAAGTATCCATAATAATCCATTGATTCCCGATGATATTCCTGTACATGGGTTGATTATTCATCCTGATTCAGGAAAAGTCGATATTGTAGTGAATGGTTATTGATAATATAAGCTAAAAATAAAAGTTAGGGCAGTTATTGTCCTAACTTTTTTGTATCATAGTTAGTTTTTAAGATTTAAATTTGGCTTTACATAAATATTTTTTGTGTGGTATTATCCTCTTAAAGAGGGTATCTATAATATATTTAATTATAAAAATATTTAAGTAAAAAATCTCATATTGTTAGTGATGAAGTAGACCCTCAAATTATAAGTTTAAAAGGGTTTATGAAAACATCGTAGAAGAAAGTGTTTTTTGATGTATGAAAGGACTAATATTATGGAAAAAATAAAAAACTTTAATCGTTTAAATGATTATTTTTTCAAAAATTTAATGGGACAAGATGAACGTAAAGCCTTGGCTTTGGATTTTTTAAATTCTATTGTAGAGCTTGAAAATAATAAACACTTTGTTGATTTAAAATTTTTAAATACAGAAAAAGCTCCCAATAAAATTGATGGCAAATTATCGAGATTAGATATTCAAGCACAAACTGATGATGGTACTTTTTGGGATATAGAAGTACAAGTCAGCAGAGAAGACTATATGCCGGAACGTTCGTTATTTTATCTATCTAGAATTTATGGTAATCAATTAAATGCTGGTGAAAAATATCCTGTATTAAAACGAACTATTGGTATCAATCTTTTAAATTTTAATTTAGACCAATTAAAAACATTACCTTCATGGCATAATTATTGTTGTTTTTGCGTGCCTAATACGAATGTAATCGTTACTCGTCATTTAGAAATGCACTTTTTAGAATTACCAAAAGTAAAAATTAGCGATATCAAAAAGCTAAAAAAATCCGAACAATGGGGAGCATATTTTTCGGGAAAATATAGTGAAAAAGATTTGGAGGAATTAGCTATGAATAACCCTGTAATAAAACAAGCGTTAGATTATGAAGCATATTTTAATAGTAATGATGAATTACGTAAGGAATATCTAGCACGAGAAGAAGCAATCCTCGACGAAAAAATACGAAATGGTTATTCTCACCAACGTGGTAGACAAGAAGGAATTAAGGAAGGAATCCAAGAAGGAATCCAAGAAAATAAAATTCAAAATGCTATTAATTTCTTAAAATTAGGAATTGATATTG
>CAUWIH010000029.1:0-30382 GCA_963558795.1 uncultured Megamonas sp.
CGATAATATTTATTGCGATTGCTACTGGAATTAATAAGATAACCATCATTGAAAATTTTTCATTTGTTTTTTTCATAATAATTCTCTCCTCATCTCTTAACACTCAATGCTCTCATTAAAAATTTCTTTAAAAAATAATTTATAAAATTTATTTACATCTACTGTATCTGCATATTTTGCATTACAAATATTATTATTCCAATGTCCGTTTATATCTACCACAGATTGTCCTTTTGCTATCCCTTCAGTTACGACATCAATAAATGCTGATTTTAAAGTTACCACAGATGGCTCAATAAAATATGCTACAGTCAATACATCATGCATTGGCGATACCGCTTTTCTTCTAGCTTTCCAATTATCATCTAACCCTTCTTTGGTTATATTATAGATAAATCTTGATAAATCAGTATCTAATAATCTAAGAATTTCTCGCATTTCACAATTTAAAGCAATCTTATTAGTTACATCTAAACCAATCATTATCACATCTTCAATACCAGCTTGTAAAACTTCATGTGCCGCTTGCGGATCCGCCCAAAAATTATACTCTGCTACAGGACTCATATTTCCTGTATATTTTGCTCCACCCATAATAACTAATTTTTTAATATTTTTAGCAAATTCTGTCGATTTTCGAATAGCTTTAGCAATATTAGTACATGGACCAATCGCAAATAATGTTATTTCTTTTGGATGGCTATTTATGTATTCCACAAGAAAATCCACAGCATTTTGCTCTTCTTCTTTTTTATCAGACAAAATTGTATCAGCATACCCACCAAGTCCATCATCACCAAAGGCACTAACTGTCGCTGGTTGTTTTTGATCTAAAGCTACCGCAGAACCTCGATATAAGGGAATATCTTCTCTACCACATAAAGCTAAAATATTTAAACCATTTTTAGTTGTAGTATCTAAAGCACCATTTCCAGTAACACTACATACAGCTTTTAAATCAATTTTATCTGAATGTAATGCTAAAATAATAGCCAATGCATCATCTGTTCCTGGATCACAATCAATGATAATTTTTTCTCTCTCTTCATTCATCTTAGATATCCATCCCCTCTAACTCTTCTTTTGTTGGAATTGATGTCTGTGCACCTTTTCTAGTTACTACTATTGCTGATACTTTTTGCGCATATTCGATAGCTTTTTCAATATCTACACCTTTACTCAAAGATATTGCCACTGCTGCTGTGAAGCTATCCCCTGCCGCAGTAGTATCTATAGCTTTTACTTTATGACCTTTAAATAATTGAGCATGCTCTTTTGTTACTAACAAACAACCTTTTTCGCCTAAAGTTACAAGTACATTTTTTACCCCTTTAGCCATCATATCTTTAGCCGCTAAAATATAATCATCTGTAGATTCTAATTTTTTACCCACCAAAATTTCTAATTCGGTTTCATTTGGTTTAATATAATCAACGTCTGCCCAAAAACTATCAGGTATATCAGTTCTTGCTGGTGCTGGGTCTATAATTATTGTTTTTTGATATTTTACTGCTAATTTTTTTACATATTCCACTACATTTAAAGGAATTTCTAATTGCATAATGATAATATCGCTATCTTTTATTTTATCAATATTTTCATCAATAATTTCTGTAGACATTAAGCCATTTGTTCCACTAATTAATACAATAGAATTTTCACCACTATCATCTACTGTGATAAAAGCTTGTCCTGTTGTCTCATTTTTCATTATCGCTAAGCCTAAAGTATCTACATTTACTTTTTCGAGATTTGCTTTTAATACACTTCCTGCATTATCATCAGCAATTGCACCAATCATACTAACATTGCCACCCAATTTTCCTATAGCAAATGCTTGATTCGCTCCTTTTCCCCCGGGTACAAATTTCACACTTTTCCCAGTAATTGTTTCGCCTTTCTGTGGCATTTTCGCAGTTTCTACTACCGTATCCATATTCAAGCTACCAACAACCAATATTTTTTTCATATAACTATCAATCCTCACTTTTTAAGATATTATATTTTAAATAAATTTCATCTCTGTATAACTCTAATAATTTTCTATCCGGTAATGCTGGTTGTACACCATATCTTGTAACTGTTAATCCTGATGCATATATTGCATAACCTATAGCTTCTAATAAGTTTTTACCTTCACTCAAATACACTGCTAATGTACTAATAAATGAATCTGCTCCCCCAGTAGTATCTATTGCTTGAAAACCTGATGCCTCAAAATATTCCTTATATTCCCCATTACATAAAAAACAACCCTTTTTACCTAATGTTACAATTATATTTTTTACACCTTTTTCTAATAATACTTCTGATTTCTCTTCTATACTCTCTCCAGTATTTACCAATTGATTTAATTCTTTTTCATTTGGTATAAAATAATCTATATTTTTTAAAATATCATCACAAATTTTATCGATTGCTGAAGGTTTTAATAATACTTGCACATTATATCTTTTACATAAATTTATCGTATACTCTATAATTTCTTTTGAGGTTTCCATTGATAATAAACAGTATTTTGCATCTTTAAATAAATATTTATATTGATTAATATGTGCTATATTTAATTTTTTATTTGCACCAGGATAAACTACAATTGTACTTTCTCCATTTTTATCAATATTGATATATGCTTTTCCACTAGATAAAACACTATCAAAGATAATACCATCCATATGCACATGATTTTCATTTAAACTATGATATAATTGCTTTCCCGAAATATCATTGCCAACACAACCTATAATATATACATTACCATCTAATTTCCCTGCACCAACCGCTTGGTTTGCACCTTTTCCCCCTGGAAATTCTCTTATCGATTCAGCTAATTGTGTTTCGCCATTTATAGGTACTCTAGATACTTCAATTGTTGTATCCATATTTAAACTACCTACTACTATGATTTTTTCACCTTGCTTATTTTGTGATGGTCCTTTTATGCTATATCTTTCGATAAGTTTTGGCTTAAACTCTTTATTTAATTCTTTTTCTTCTCTCTTTTCGATTAAATCAATTAAAAATGTAACACTCTCTTTACATATATCTACAATTGGTAATTCTATTGCAGAAACTCCATTATCTAATAAACTTAATAATTCATCATCTCCAATTACCAAAATAGACAAATCATCTGGCACATTTATACCTGTTTTTTTCACAAACTTATATACACATAAAGCAATTTCTTTCGAGCCACAAATAACCGCTGTAACTTCCTCATTCAAACATTGTTGAATAGCATATTGTTTCACATCTTCAATATTTTTACCTTTATATGTCCATAAAGGATCAATATCATTGCCCATTTTTTGCATTGTAGTCTTATAGCCTTCAAGAATACTATTATCCTTTTCTTCTATAATACAAGCTATTTTTCTATGCCCATAATTTATCAATGTTTCTGTAGCCAATTTACCAGCTGCTGATAATCTATAATAAAGACAAAGTTTTTCTTTTCCCTCAAAATTTTTCGTGCCATTTATATAGACGGATAATTTATCTAGATTTTTAGTAGCTATATATTTTTGAGAATCTATGATTAATCCTGAAACTCTCTTTTTTATTAAATTTTTTACGCATACTAAAACATCATTCTCATCATTTATGTAATTTAAAACAATATTATAGTCTTTTTCTCTAGCAAATTTTTCTATATTTAAAATAATATTATCTCGTTCTTTATTATCTCGCTTTAAAATAACACCTATTAATTTATTTTTTGCATTATTTTTTTCTTGCAAATTAAAATATGGTGTGTATTCTTCTTCTTCAATTACTTTTAATACTTTTTTTCTAGTTTCTATACTAATATCTTTGTCTTTATTGTTTATTACTTTGGAAACTGTAGAAGCTGATACACCTGCTAGTTTCGCTATATCCTTTATATTCATCATTACAGCCTTCTTACGAAACATTTTTAGTAAATTTATTTCGAAATAATATTATCATTTTTTTGAAAATTTGTAAATAGGTATTTTGTAACAATTTTTAATAATTTTTACAAAACAAAAAAGTGTATAAGCTAAAAAACTTATACACTTTCTCATAATTATAAAAACATCTATTTTATTGTTCGCCAATCATTTTTACTTCTGGATAAAGTTTTACACCATGAGCTTCATATACTCTCTTTTGTACTTCTTTAATCAAATCAAGCACATCTTGAGCAGTTGCTCCACCGATATTTACCACAAAGCCAGCATGTTTAGTAGATACTTGAGCACCACCTACTGTAAGCCCTTTAAGACCTGTTTGGTCTATCAAAGTTCCTGCAAAATATCCAGGTGGACGTTTAAATGTACTTCCTGCACTTGGATATTCAAGTGGTTGTTTCGTTTCACGACGATTAGTCAAATCAGCCATTTTCGCTAAAATATCTGTTTTATTACCTTCTTGTAAAGATAATTCTACTTCTAAGATTAAATTTTCGTTATCTTGGAAAATACTATGACGATAACTAAATTGAGCTTCTTCATTTGTATATTCTACAAGATCACCTTGTTTATCTATTGCTGTTACTTTAGTTACTACATTTTTGATTTCACCATCGTATGCGCCTGCATTCATAAAAATACAGCCACCAATACTTCCAGGAATTCCTACAGCAAACTCTAGACCTGTAAGTGACGCTTCTCCTGCAAATTTAGAAACATCTGCCATTAAAGCTCCACATTGTGCTTTAATAATATTATCCTTTTGCGATATTTTGGCAAATTTTTCATTTAAATTTACAACAATTCCTCGAATACCTTTATCCATAACTAATAAATTCGAACCATTACCTAGCATTGTAAGTGGTACTTTATATTCATTCACTGTTTTTATAACAGCTACTGCTTCCTCTACAGTTGCAGGCATTACAAAGCAATCAGCTGGTCCACCAATTTGGAACGTAGTATGCTTGGACATTGGTTCATTTATTAATACATCTTCTTTGGGTAGAATTTGTATTAATTTTGCTATACATTCCTGTAAATTTTGCATTATATTGCCCCCATTAATCTAAATGGTCAAAGCCAACTTCTTTTAAATTTACATAATCTAATTGTCGCATTGCTTCATAAGCAATTACTGCTACAGAATTAGATAAATTCAATGAACGTGATTCACTAATCATTGGAATACGTATACATTCGTCCCAATGTTCTTTTAAAATACTTTCGGGTATTCCTGCTGTTTCTTTACCAAAAACCAACATGTCATCTATACCATAGCTTACATCACTATGCACATGATTTGCTTTTGTTGTAGCATAATGGAATTTATGACCTTTGTATTTTTCTAATACTTCATCAAAGTTTTCATGATAATGAACTTTAACTAAATGCCAGTAATCAAGGCCAGCTCTTTTTAAATATTTATCATCAGTAGAAAAACCAAGTGGTTTTACTAAATGAAGTTCTATTCCTGTGTTTGCACAAAGACGTGCAATATTACCAGTATTTGCTGGAATTTCAGGTTCTATCAAAACGATATGCACTTAATCCACCAGCCTTATTATAAAAGAACTTTATGAGAAAGATTTACTCTACCTTGACGGTCAATTTCAGTTACTTTTACTTCTAATTCATCGCCAACATTTACCACATCTTCAACTTTAGCTACACGTTCTTTTGCTAATTGAGAAATATGACATAAGCCTTCTTTGCCTGGTAAAATTTCTACAAACGCACCAAAATTCATAAGACGTGTTACTTTACCTTTATAAGTTGCACCTACTTCAACTTCTGCTGTTAACGCCTTAATCATTTCTTCAGCTTTCTGTGCAGATTCAGCACCTACTGCTGTGATAAATACGTTACCATCATCATGAATATCAATTTGTACGCCTGTTTCATCAATGATTTTTTTGATTGTTTTTCCGCCAGGTCCAATTACATCGCGAATTTTATCTACAGGTATTTTCATGCTATTTACGCGTGGAGCATATGGAGATAATTCTTTGCTTGGTTCGCTGATACATTCAAGCATTTTGCCTAAAATGAATTCACGACCGCGTTTTGCCTGAGCAAGTGCAGACGCAAGAATTTCTCTGCTAAGGCCATCAACTTTTATATCCATCTGAATAGCTGTGATACCATCTGGAGTACCTGCTACTTTAAAGTCCATATCACCAAGAGCATCTTCCATACCTTGAATATCTGTTAAAATTGTATAAGCATCGCCATCTTTTACTAAGCCCATAGCACAACCAGATACCGGTTTTTTAATTGGCACACCAGCGTGCATTAAAGAAAGTGTACTACCGCATACACTACCCATGGAGCTAGAACCATTAGACTCTAATACTTCAGATACAAGACGAAGTGTATATGGGAATTCTTCTACAGATGGGATAACTGGTACTAATGCACGTTCAGCAAGAGCACCATGACCGATTTCACGACGACCAGGGCTACGAACAGGACGAGCTTCACCTACGGAGTAACCAGGGAAATTATAATGGTGAATATAACGTTTAGATGTAGTATCACCGATACCATCAATTACTTGTTCATCACCTAAAGCACCAAGTGTAGTAACATTTAAAATCTGAGTTTGTCCACGAGTAAATAATGCGCTACCATGAGTACGAGGTAAAATACCTACTTCACAGCTAATTGGGCGAACTTCTTCTAAACCACGACCATCTGGACGAATTTTTTCATGAGTAATCATATGGCGAACTATGCCTTTTATTGTTTTATAAAGTACATAGTCAATTTCCATATCCATATCAGGGTAAAGTTCTAAGAAATGTTCTTTAGCTTCAGCTTTTACTTCAGCAACATGTTCATCACGACGAAGTTTATCTGCATCACGAACAGCTGCATCAAATTTATCATAAGTATATTCATGAATAGCATTTACGAGTTCTTCAGGTACTGTAAATAATTTTGGCTGATGTTTTTCTTTGCCACATTTTTCCATCATTTCTTCTTGGAATTTTACCAAGCGTTTGATTTCTTCATGACCAAATAAAATAGCATCTAAAATTACTTCTTCAGATAATTCATTAGCACCAGCTTCAACCATCATTACTGCATCATAAGAACCTGCTACAGTTAAATTCAAGTCAGATTTTTCACGTTGTTCTACTGTTGGATTAATTACAAATTCACCATCAACACGACCAACACGAACACCAGCAATTGGGCCTAAAAATGGAATATCAGAAATAGATAAAGCACAAGATGCACCAATCATACCAGCGATTTCTGGAGCATTATCTTGTTCTACGGATAATACTGTAGCTACAATCTGTACATCATTTCTGTAACCTTCTGGGAATAATGGACGAATAGGTCTATCAATTAAACGGCTATTTAAAATAGCAGATTCAGCAGGACGACCTTCTCTTTTTATAAAACCGCCAGGTATTTTACCTACAGCGTACATTTTTTCTTCATAATCAACTGTTAAAGGGAAGAAATCTACCCCTTCACGTGGCTCGGCAGAAGCTGTTGCAGTTACTAAAACTACTGTTTCACCATATCTAACTAATACGGCACCATTAGCTTGTTTAGCCATTTTTCCTGTTTCAACAACAAAACTACGACCGCCAAGCGTTGTTTCAAATGTATACATAATATCCTCCTATTTATGTATTTTTTTATTTATTCTTTCGTTCTCTCTTTATTTTAACCTAAAATGCAATAAACTAAAAGAAAAAGCGGGAAAGGCTCCCGCTTTTTCAATTAATTATTTACGTAAATTTAATTTTGCAATAAGAGCACGATAACGTTCTACATCGATATCATATAAATAGCTTAAAAGTCTTCTACGATGACCAACCATTTTTAATAAACCACGACGGGAATGATGGTCTTTTTTGTTATTTTTAAGATGTTCTGTAAGATAAGCGATACGTGCTGTTAAAAGAGCAACCTGTACTTCTGGAGATCCAGTATCTCCTTCATGAGTAGCGTTGTCTTGGATAATTTGTAATTTTTGTTCTTGAGTTAACATTATTTTATTCCTCCTAAGTTTTCTTACTCCCTACTCCACGGCAACGTTGGAGTTTCGTTTACCCTAGAATGGGAATGTCTATTTTTACACAAAGATTAATATATCATAAATATATAGTACTGTAAAGTAAATTAAATATCCCAATGAATTTTTTCTGGTGATGGACATGCATGGTCAATAGTATTTAAAATCCATGCTACATTATCATGAGTTGCACTGAATGCTTTTTCAATAGCAGGCATATAATCTTCTGAAATATCCATATAAGATAAAGCTTTTCTCATATAAGCTAAAGATTCTTGTTTCATAAGACCTGTAGCCATTAATTGTGCTTTAAATCTATATCCATAATATAAATAACTATTATGTTTTACATCTACATTTTCAAAAGCTTGAATTTTAGTATCTATTTCATTTTCTGCTGTTTCAATGTCTTGTTTATTGTATAAAATATTCCAGCGGTCTGCCCAAACTTCTCCACGTAAAATATATTTATATAGATAATCTGTAGATTCTGCTAATTGTATAGCTAAATTAATATAGTGAAGTGCTTCGTCATATTTTTTATCATCACGATAACAATAAGATAATCTTTGCAATGCATAGACTTTTTCTTCTACTTGTTCTGGATTTTCTTCATCAATTTCAATTTCTACTACCGAACGAAATAGCTCAATGGCTTCGTCATGCTTTTTTAATTCTGGCATAGCTAAAAAATGTGCAAGTCTAGCTCTACTTCTCCAATCATCAAAACCACCTGCAAATAAACTAGCTGGAGCTTTGGCTGGTGATTCCATTACATAATGTACAAGCTCATGAAAATCATGACTATTCATAAAAAAATTCCTCCTATATATCAAGATTAAATATTGACTTTAAATAAAAATTTCGTTATGTTGAACATATCTAATATATTTTATCACATTTATATAATATAAAACAAAAGTGAGGTTTTATTTATGAAAATTGGTTTTATTGGCATTGGTTTAATGGGTGGTCCACTTGCTCGTAATCTCATTCGTGCCAACAAAGAAGTATATATCTATGGTAGAAATCCTAAACATATTGAAGATGTATTAAATGCTGGAACTACAGGAAAACTTGTAAAATCCATTGAAGATTTAGCCATTTGTGATGTTATTTTCACTTGTTTACCGCTCCCCCAAACAGTAAAATCAATCATGATTGAAGATAATAATTTATTAAACTTATTAAAACCTGGTTCTATATATATTGATACTAGTACTATCGACCCAAAAACAGCTACCGAAATTGAAACTTATGCTAATAATCATCAAATTGGATTTTTGGGGTGTACTTTAGGTCTTGGCCCAGCTCAAGCAGAAGAGGCTAAAGAACCTATTTTTGCTGGTGGCAATAAAGATATATTTAATAAAATATTACCTATTTTAAATTTAATTGGCTCACCTGTACATTATTTAGGGGGCGTAATTCAAGCTTATGCCTTTAAAATCATCAGTAATATGGTCGGTATGACTAATCTTGCTGTACTTGCTGAAGGCATACATCTTGCCCAAAATGCCGGCATTGATACACATCAATTTTTAGAATTACTTGCACAAACTGGCGGTAATTCAAACCAATTAACTAGAAGAGGAAATTTAATAGCCGACCAAGATTTTGCCAATCGTTTTGCTGTTGATTTAACTTTAAAAGATTTAACACTTGGCTGTAATATGGCTAAAGAATTTAATTATACTCCTCTTTTCAGTAAACAAGCTCAAGAATTATATACTAAAGCCTCTCAAGAAGGTTATGGCAACGAAGATTGTAGTGCTATCTATAAAGTCTTAAAATAATTTATATCAAAACTAAATAACAAATTTTAAAATTACCTTTGTATTCATTAGCGAAGGTAATTTTTTATTTTACACTTTATTTACCCTTTATTAAATAAATTTTTACAAGCAAATAATATAATCATATTAACTTATTTATAAACGAGGTATTATTATGCGTAAAAGTTTAAAAAAATTAATATTATTAAGTTGTGCAGTAGGTACAATGTTTGCAACTTTGCCTACTACTTATGCTAATTCTTCCGTAACTAACTATATTGTAAATGCTGATAATTATCAATTAGAATATACAGGTTCGGAAAAAGAATTTGCTAACGGCATCAATCCTGGATATGGCTCCGGTCTGAGTCTAAAATCTGTCAATCCTGATGGTAGCCTTGAATTTTATTGTATTACTGACCGTGGTCCTAATGGAGATATTCCTACATATATTCAAAACGGTAAAAAATATGCTGGTAAATTTTTCCCAACACCAAATTTCACTCCAAGTATCGGTATTTTAAAAGTATCTAATGGTCATGCTGAAATCATTAATAGCATTCCCTTAAAAGATAAAAATAATCAAAAAATCTCAGGAAAAGTAATTCCCTTTGGCAATATCGGCTCTACAGGCGAGCTTGCTTTAGATTTCACTATGAATAATCTTGGCACTGATAATAACGGTCTTGATACTGAAGGAATTGCTCGTGATAAAGACGGTAACTTCTGGCTTTGTGATGAATATGGTCCTTTCTTAATTAAAACAGATGCAAACGGCAAAATCTTAGAAAAATATGGACCTGGTATGGGATTGCCTGATATTTTAGCCCAACGTGTACCAAACCGTGGTTTTGAAGGCGTCACAATCGATGACCAAGGTAATATCGTAGGCATGGTACAAAGTCCATTAGATGTTGACGGTAAAACATCTAAAACAGCAGCTTATACTAGAATTGTAAAATTAAATCCACAAACAAAAGAAGTTACTATGTTTGCTTATCCTGTAGACACTGGTTACAAAAACTTCTCCAAAGCAAAATTAGGTGATATTACATCTATTGGTAATAATCAATATCTCATTATCGAACAAGGCAAACAAAATGGAAAAATGCAAAATCTTATTTATAAAGTAGATTTAAATAATGCTACTGCTGTTGATAATACTAGTGACTTAGAATACAATAAATTATCTAGCGATTTTGTTCCTGCAAAAAAAGAACTAGTAATTGATTTACGAAAAAATGGTTGGAATATTGAAAAAGCTGAAGGTCTTGCCCTTCTTCCCGATAGACAAACTATCGCAGTCGTAAATGACAATGACTTTGGTATCGCAGTAAAAGTAAACGACTCAACCAATCCCAAAGCAACAGTTGAAGACTACACATATAATGCTGATATTAAAAAATTCTCTAATAAAGATAATAAAGTAGTCAATATCACTATGGGCTTACAACAAAATGCTCCAGAAGAACAACAAAGTCAAATTTATTTATTTAAATTAGACCATAAAATTTAATTTTAATCCTCTTAATATTCAATAATAAAATAATAAATCTATCCTGTAGTAACAAAACAAAAAGTACCGATAAAGTTTGAACTCTATCGGTACTTTTTGTTGTATATAAGGCTAATAAATATATTAGGGGACCTCTTTTATTACCACATCCAAGAACCACCTGTAATATTTAAAGATTGTCCTGTCATATATGATGATTTATCAGATAATAAAAACTCTACTACATTAACGATATCTTCTGTTTGACCTAATCTTTTAAGTGGAATATCCTTTATAAATCCCGGCATAACTTCCTCTGGTTTTATACCCTTCTTTTTCGCATAATCAGCTACTTGAGCATCCCACATTGGTGTTAAAATAACTCCTGGACAAATTGCATTACATCTAATATTTTTATCTGCAAATTCTTTTGCTACAGATTGAGTTAATGCAATAACCCCTGCTTTACTAGCACAATAAGGTGCATAACAATTTGTACCCTTTTTGCCTGATTGCGAAGATATATTAACTATTGCCCCTTTACCTTTTTTTAGCATATATTTTACGGCTTCTTGACAGGATAAAAATTGACCTTTTAAATTTATATTTAATGTATTATCCCAAATTTCTTCACTTGTTTCCAAAAAAGGAATAATATGTGATATTCCTGCTGCATTTACCCAGTAATCTATACCATTATATTTTTTTGCAATTTCAGCTACAGTATCCACAATTTCTTGTTTTTTAGTAACATCTACTTTATATCCACAAACATTATATCCTTGATCTGTTAATTCTTTTGCTATCTTTTCTATAGCTTTACCATTATAATCTAAGCCTGCTACATTTGCTCCTTTTTTAGCAAAAGCTTCTAATATACTATGTCCAATACCACTCGCACTACCAGTTACCACAATTGTTTTATTTGCAAAACTCATAACTATGTCCTTCTTTCACTATTTATCCTATTTACGCTTCACTAAAAACAGTATAAAAATCATCTATATTTGTAGTTTGTATTAATCTTTGTACATAATCTTCATCTGATAATTTTATTGCTAACTCTTGTAAAATCTCTATATGCTCATCACTATTACTTGCAATACCAATAATTAAACTTGTATCTTCGCCATCATATTTTATTGATTCATTAAAATGGGCTATTACAATTCCTGTTTTCAATACAAATTGTCGTGCGTTATCTCTTCCATGAGGAATACCTATACCATTTCCAATATAAGTTTGTTCATTTGCACATTTTTCTTGCATTGATTCAACATATTCTGATCTACAAAGACCTATCTCCACCATTTTTTTGCCTACAAGTTCAATCGCTTGCCTTTGTGACATAGCTTTTTGACCAAATAATATATTTTCCTTTGTTATATCCATATTATTTTACATGCCCTTCTTTCAAATCTTTTAATAATTTTTCATAGGTAGGGTCATTAATAAAGTTTTTCACTGTATAAATTACAGCATTAGGGGCTGCAACTTTCGCACGCATTTGTAAATTCTGTTGCGTAACTATAACTTTTGTGTCTTTAGGTACTTGGTCTACTGCTGAATGAGTTACTTCAATATCATATCCAGCATTTTTTATTTTTTTCTTTAAAATGCCACTACCCATAACACTTGAACCAACACCTGCATCACAAGCAAAAATAATAGTATCAATTTCACTTGTTTTATATGTTAGATTTTTTTCTACTTTAACATCATTTTCTACTTTATCTATAACTTTATTATTTTTATCTACAGGAACCCCTAACATTTTAGAAAAATCATCATTTAATTTAATATCTTCATTACCTGTCATTTTAGTAAATTTCAAAATTAGTGAAGCTACTACACAGCTTGCTATTATGCCTGCTAATAAACCAATTAAAACACTGATTGCGCCTTCTTTTGGCAACATAATAATAAAAGAAACAATACTTCCTGGATGTGGATATCCCGCTAAACCGGCATGTAATAATACCCAAACAAAAATTTGAGCTACACCACCTGCTATAACAGCTAAAAACATTAATGGATTCATTAATACATAAGGGAAATATACTTCATGAATACCACCAATAAATTGAATCAACAATGTAGAAGGTGCTGCTTCTTTACTTTCACCCTTACCAAAGAACCAATATGCTAATAAAACACCTGCACCAGGAGCTGGACTAGATACTAGCATATAATAAATAGTTTTTCCACCTTTTTCAAGAATTTCAGCAGCTCCTAAAGGTACAAAAATACCTTGATCGATTGCATTATTTAAAAATAATACTTTAGCTGGCTCAATAATTACAGCCAATAATGGCATAGCACCTGCAGCTATAATAGCATCTACTTGTGTATTTGCAGCTTGTGTTAACCATTGAACCGATGGTCCTATAACATAAAAAGAGCAAACTATCATGAATACGCCTAATATACCAATAGAGAAATTATTTACCAACATTTCAAAACCTGTTGGTATACGATTTTCTAGTAATCTATCCACATATTTAATCGCAATACCACCAAGAGGACCTAAAATCATAGCCCCCATAAACATTGGTAAATCTGTTCCAAAAATTGCACCAGATGCCGCAACTACCCCTGCTACAGAACCACGTTGTCCATATACCATTTTCCCACCAGTATAGGCAATAATTAAAGGCAACATATATTGTAAAATTGGTTTAATTAATGTTGCTAATTCTTTATTTGGTAACCAACCTGAATCTAAAAATAATGCCGTCAATAATCCCCAAGCTATAAAAGCGCCTATATTAGGCAAAACCATACCGGCCAAAAAACCACCAAATTTTTGAACTGTTAATCGATAATTCATACTGCTCCTCCTTATGTAACGATGTCGTGTTGTTATGATGTCATTATATATTAAAATAGATAAAAAAACAAGAGCAAAATCAAATATTTTCTTTTGCTCTTTAATCTTATTTATTTCTATAATTAACTTTTACTTTATATATGCTAATATCTCCTCTATCACGAGAAATAGAATATTCTATTGGTATATTTTTATCATTATACGTAGTTGTTTTTACTAATTGAATAGGAGTATTTTTTTCTATGTTTAATAATTTAGCATCATTATTTGTAGCACTTATTGCTCTAAATTCTTTTGTTGCATATTTTATTTGAACATTATATTGCGTTGACAATATATCAAATAAAGATTCTTTAGAAAAATTATATATATCTAACCCTGGAGCTATAGACTTAGGCACGTATGTTGTTACACATATAACAGGTTTTTCATTAATATATCTCAATCTTTCTAAGCAATAGCATTCAGATACATCCTCACCAAATATTTCGTTCAATTCCTTATTGGCTTTTACACAATTTATATTTAAAGCTTCTGTTCTAACAATAAAACCTTTGCTAATAAATTCTTCACGAAAACTTTTTAACTCTTGTAAGTCCCACAAATTTCTTTTTTTTCTATCTACTACAAAAGTTCCTACGCCTCGTCTCTTTTCTAAATATCCATCTTTTACTAAATTATCAATTGCCTGACGTACTGTTGTTCTACTTACACCATAAGTATCTACTAATTCAAACTCTGAAGGTAACGCTTTATCTTGTGGATAAATACCTTCTTTTATTTTTTCCACCATAATATTTTGCAATTGACTATACAATGGTAAAGGACTATTTTTATTAATCATTATGTCATCTCCTTTATTATTTCAATATAACATAATGATGTCATTATTACAAATACATTATAAAATTTATTTATTTCTTTGTTCAATATAATATGGGAACCATGCTGAAAATACTGCAACAATAGGTACAGTTAGTATAACCCCAAAGCTCCCTGAAATTCCCTGCATAATTTCTATACCTATGGAATTTGAATTTATTAATTGTAAATACGGTAAATCATATACATAATCTAAAACCCATACGCCTAAAGAGCCACCAAAAAAAGCTAATATCAATGTAGTAGACATCGTCCCCATAATATCACGTCCTACATTCATACCACTTTTAAATAATTCTTTTGGCTTTAAATCAGGATTTTTTAAATGTAATTCATGTACAGCTGAAGATACGTCCATCGCAATATCCATAACAGCTCCTAAGCTGGCAAATAACACCCCTGCGAATAATAGTTCACCTACATCAATTAAAGTATTTTGTCCAATAAACAATAATGATTCAATATTTGATACATTATACCCCGATAAGGAAGTAAAATAACCAAAGCAATCCGCTGTTATTCCTGCAATTAATAATCCGCAAAAAGTCGCTAAAATAGCAGATACCGCTTTTATGGTAAAGCCATTAATTAAAAATATAGTTACTGCGGTAATAATTGTTGCTGTAAAAATCGCAGATACAAAAGGGGAATGTCCTTTCATAATCATAGGGAAAAACAGATATACAATACAAATAAAACTAAATACGATTGCTATAGCAGATTTTATTCCTTTTTTACCCCCTATTAAACAAAGTGCCCCTAAAAATAAAGCTATAAAAATATAAATCGGCATGGAACGGTCAACATTATATACTGTAGTTACATTTAATTGTCCTACACTACTTGAAATAGTAATAACTTCAAGACCTACTCTACACGCTGTACCAAATAATAAACCATTGGGACTATTGGCCTCTAAAACTTCACCTTTTTTCTCGCCTGTTTCCATTTTTAACAATACTACTTGGTCACCAATTCTACTTCCATCTTCTTGCAAATTATCTTTTACTATATCTATAACAGTAGCTTTTTCAAAACTACGTCCCTGTGTACTAACTAAAGTAGGTTTTTCTACTTGATTATAATCTTGTAAAAAGCAAATTCCCCCTATTAATAAACAAATAATAATTATTCCTCTTATCCAAATATTTTTTAATAATGCCATTTATTTATCAACCTCTTTTTGTTTATAAAAAAACTGCAGTAAAGCATAATACTTTACCGCAGATAAAATTAATTTCAATTCATTTCTTTAATATTATAAATGATATAAAATATTATTTTTTTACAATTGTATAAGCACTATCAATAGCTTCACCAGTTTCTACATCATAAGTATTTACAGTAAAGCTATCTTTAGTGATATTTATTACCGTATAAGATGGTCTCCAGTTTTGACTACGAGCTGCAATATAATCTTGTTGTTCTGGAATTAAGTTATAATATTTAGAGCCAGTAGCAGAATTAGATGTTAAGTAAAATACCCCTTCTGGATTTACTACTGTTCCTTGAGTTTTATCAGCAATAGTGTAGCAGAAGTTTTGAGATTTATAATATGCTTTAAATGCACTATCATTATCAAAACGTTCATCAAATTTACTGTGATCAAATCCACCCTGATTTTCTTTGTAGTCTAAGAATTCATCATGACCTTTTCCGTCACTTGTAAGCTGATAAGTACGTGCATAACTGTGGTCATGACCTTGTAATACAACATCAATGTCATTAGCATCAAAAATTGGTGTAAGTTGTGTACGTAAAATAATACCATCAGAATCAGAATGGTCTTTACCAGAACCATAAATATCTTGGTGCATTACAACAATACGCCATTTTGCATCTGGATGAGCTTTTATTGCTTTTTCAATTAAAGCTTTATGGTCAGCTGCATTATAGTTATTAGCATTAATTACAATAAATAAAGCATTACCATAACTGTAGAAGTAACCATTACCTGCTTGTGTAGGGCTTGTTTCTTCAAGAAATGGATTTGGATTGTTGAAATGATTTTGATAGCTTGCAGAAGTACAATCATGATTACCAATAGCATTTGCTTGTGGTAAATTACGAAAAGCTATTGCTGATAAATATCCAGAATATTGGTCTTCTTGTTCTTTATAGTCTTTTTCAGTTTTTGGACCTTTAACACTAATTTGGTCACCAGGAGATACTAAGAAGTTGATTTCTGGATGCTGTGCAAGTGCATTATTTAAAGTTACATTCCAGTTGTAAGAATCATTTCTTGCAGCTAAATCATTACCTAATTTTTCACCATTGGATTCATCATTTTTTTGTTTATATGAAGAACCAATCTGTGGATCACCTACAAACATGAAGCTAAAATTATCTGGGTCGCCAGTTTTATATTTTTGAGCCTCTTGCCACTGTCCATTTAATTTTACTTGATAATAATATGTGCTATTGGCTTTAAAACCTGTTGCGGTAACTTTATTAGAATAATATTGTACACCTTCAATTACAGTACCTTTTTCACAAGTGCCTTCAAATTCTTTAGCGTTTTTCATTTCTTTATTATCAGCAATACGAACCACAGCTTTATCTGCTTTATCTTTAGAATACCAACCAAAATTTAATTTGGAAAAATCTGCACCTGGTGTTAATGCTACTTGTTGATAATTAGTTTTGATATTGTCCCAATTTGCTTTCCATTCTTGCCAATTAGTATTGTCATCAACAATTGTTTTTGTTTCTACTGTTGGTTTACTAGACGCATCGTTCCAAAATTCAGTACCTGCATAAGCAGTTAAAGAACCTACACTTAATGCTGCGGTTAAGCAAAGTGCAATCATTTGTTTTTTGCTTTTTTTGAAATAAAACATTTTTTTCGCTCCATTTTTATTTAATTAATCTATTTATTAATTAAAATTTAAATTTAAGACTGCTGTAGATAGTGTCTGCATCAGTATCTTTTTCCATATCTTTACCATTAAAGTAGAGTAAAGAACCTACGATATTTTTAGCAAAAGCATATTCAATACCAGCTACAATCCCTTTTTGACCAGCATCAGCATCATCGTATGCAGTTTCAATTGTTACATTTTCACCAAGACGACGATATCCTAAATATGCACCCCAAGAACCTGCATCTTTTGCATCTGCACCTTTGTACTGTAATTCAACACTGCCTGCTGTCCCATAGCTATTAGCATCTGTATTTTCTAAATACTGACCTACTAATGCTACATTTTTATCAAAATTATATTTACCACCTGCATACCATAAGTTCGCTTTATTACCATCTACGTCTAAGTCTAATTCTACATCTTTATCTAATCCACTTAATAAAATATATCCTGCATTTAATGCTAAATTATCATTTGGTGTATAATCAAATTGTACACCATAATAATCAGCTGTTATATCTCTTGCTGTTTGGTCGTCATCAAGCTCCCCATCATGTTCGTTTTCACTATAACGACCAATTGTCAAATTAGTTTTAAATACATCACTACCAAAATCTGCCATTACACCAGAAAGTTCATCATCAAAAATCATACCCTGGCAAATATCCAAAGATACTCTACCTAAAGATACATCAGCACCAAAAAGAGGGCCATTTACATATGCTTTAGATACTTCTACTTCATTAGTATTACTATCAGTTTCAGGTTTTAATACATATTTTATTTCCGCATTAGCTGTCCAATCACTATTACCAATATATGCTTTTGGTTCAAGTTTAAATTCTAATTTATTTGTGCGTTTATCTTTTCCGCCATCATGGTTAGCTTGTACATATTTATATTTTAATTCGCCTTTCCATTTTACGTTATCTGATTTTTTTTCTAATTCAGCAACACGCACACCAAGATTATCTAATTCTTCCGCAAATTCAGCTGCTAATTTATCTACAAGAGCTTTATCTGCTTTTTCTAGGTCTGTTTTTGTCATTGCACGAGCTACAATCTGAGCCATTTCATAACGTGTCATTGTATTTTGACCTTGATATGTACCATCTGGATAACCATCAATTACACCATCATTTGCTAATGTAGAAACCGCATCATATGCCCAACTATCACTAGGCACATCACTAAATGGATTACTAGAAGCAAAACTTGTACTTGCTACCCCCATGATTAAACTTGCTGTAATTGCTCCTGTTAACAATCTTTTTTTCAACACAAAATATTCCTCCAATTCATATCTTACTTATCGTTACTAAATAATAAAAATAATACCTTGCTCAAAAATAAACTACTGTGCTGTTATACCATAGAAGAATATTTTGAAACATATTTTATTATAGATATGAATTTTTAAATACAAATCAATTACATGTAAAAATCTTTTAAAGCCTTTATTAAAAAAATGTTAATTTAATTTTATTTTTTATGTATTTTTTACAATTCATCTTTATTTATTTATTTTTTATTAACTCTACTTTATAATAATAATAACAACTATTAGTTTTATAAATTATTATAAGGTGGTTTTTTCATGCGAATTCTCTTTGCTGAAGATGATAAAAAATTATCTAAAATGATATCTTTTCTCTTAACAAAAGAAAATTATCTCGTAGATTGTGTATATAATGGACAAGATGCTATTGATTATGCCAATTTAACTTCATATGATATTGCTATTTTAGACTGGATGATGCCTCAAAAATCTGGTATTGATGTTTGTAAATATCTGCGTTCTAAACATAAAAAAACAGCTATTATTTTATTAACAGCACGAGATTCTTTGGAAGATCGAATTGAAGGATTAGATAGTGGTGCTGATGATTATTTAGCCAAACCATTTGAATTTGCGGAACTTCTTGCTCGTTTACGTGCTTTATCTCGTCGAATAAATAAAACTTTTTACAGTGATATTGTAGAATGCAATGATTTACGACTCAATTGTTCTAATGCTATTTTAGAATATCAAAATCAACAAATATCTTTAAGTCCTCGTGAATGTCAATTAATGGAACTTTTAATGCGTAATATTGCTCAAATTTTTCCTCGCGAACAAATCATGGACAAGATATGGGGCTATGACACCGATATCAACTCTAATACCTTAGATGTAACCATAAAATCACTGCGTCAAAAATTAGTAAAACTCAATTTAGATAAAAATTGTATCCAAACTATTCGTGGTATCGGATATAAATTCAGGATAGATTAATATGCTATTTCAAAAATCAAAACAAAAATTAGTCAAAGACTATAGTATTCTCACCACTATTTTATTAATTGTGGTATCTTTATCTATCTATTTTTCAGGTCTATTAATGTCTTATAAAAGTCAATTACATCAAGTAGAATTATTAGCTATTGAAGAGTCTGAAGAATTATATTTTAAATTGAGTACTGACAAGACGCCTTATATTGTGAAAACCAATGAAACCGGTGAATATTTTAATCATATTTTAGTACAAGCTTATGATAAAAATAAAAATATTATATTTAAGCTTAATGATTTAGCATGGTCTCATGATTTTTTAGAGAAAAAAATCGCCGATAATGCCTTTACTTATCATAAAGAATATATCTATTTCAACTTAATCGACAATAATCCCCCTCATTTTCTACTACTTACACGTTATCCTTTAATCGAAAATAATCAGTTTTTAGGCGAAGTTTATGTGGGGATGGATATAACTCATTGGGTTCTTGATCAAATTCGGATTTTTTTTATTTTGTTAATTATTATCTTTTTATCAATCTTTTTTGTACGTTATGTAGCATATAAAATGGCCAATAATGCTATGATTCCTGTTAGCGAATCATTTCTTCAACAAAAACAATTCATTGCCAATGCCTCTCATGAATTGCGTACTCCGCTAAGCATTATTTTATCTGGCCTTACAGTCTTAAAAACCGATGATAATAATAAACTATCAGATTTTTCTTTAGATATTATTGATGATATTCATGATGAATCTTTACGTATGAAAAAACTTATTGATAATTTATTATTATCTGCACGAAATGATAATAATACGTTAAAAGTAAATTATACTAAAATTAATCTTAGTAATTTAATTTATAAAATTTATACTAAATTTTCTTTATTGGCTGCTGATAAACAAATTTCTTTAAAACTTCAAAATATCGATAATTTATTTATTACCGCCGATAATACCCATATCGAACAAATAATCGCTATTTTAGTAGATAACGCTATCAAATATACTGGGCCTTTCGGTAATATTTCTATTCAAGTAACTACTAAACAAAACACTATACAAATTGCAATACAAGATACCGGTCAAGGTATTTCCAAAGAAAATTTACCTCATATTTTTGAACCATTTTATCGTGCCGATAAATCACGTAGTCACTATGGTAATGGTCTGGGCTTATCTATTGCCAAAATTTTAGCCGATAAAAATCATAGTGATATTTTAGTAAATAGTATTGAACATCAAGGTTCTTGTTTTACTTTAATTATTTATCCCCTAACTAAAAAATAAAATTACGCTTTATTAGAGTTAAGGAAATCCTTAACTCTATTTTTTATTTTCTAGTTTTACAACTTTTCTTTTCAGTTTCTTTTCAGATTATTAATCTATGATTACTAAAAATAAAATTTTAATATTCTGGAGGAAATTTTATGCACAGTTCATCTAATCCGTCTAAATTATTTGATCTAAATAATATTGATAAAACTTCTATTATCACTATTTCTATTATTTTAGCTATTCTTTATTTATGGCATTTAGGTCTTTATCCCTTAATAAATCCTGATGAAGGTAGATATGCTGAAATTCCTCGTGAAATGCTTGCTAGTGGCAATTTTATCACCCCTCATTTAAATGGCGTAGAATACTTTGAAAAACCTGCTTTACAATATTGGATAACAGCTTTTTTCATGTATATTTTTGGTGAAAATGAATTTTCTGTTCGTCTATTTCCTGCTTTATGTGCTTTAGGTCAAATTGCAACTACTGCTTATTTAGCAAAAAAAATGTTTAATTGTACTACTGCTTTTATTGCTAGTATTATTTTAGGTAGCTCATTTTTATATTTAATTATTGGTTCTTTAAATATTTTAGATATGGCTATTTCTTTTTTTATCACCATATCTATGACAGCTTTTTATCAATTTAGTATCACTTTAAAAAATAAATATATTTATTTATTTTATCTTTCTATGGCTTTAGGTACTTTAACTAAAGGACTTATTGCTATTGTATTAACATTCGGTATTGTATTTATCTACGCTCTACTTACGAAAAACTTTAAACTTATTTTTAAAACATTTTCTCCTGTAGGTATCTTAATCTTTCTTGCTATTTGTGTACCTTGGTTTTATTTAGTTTGCCGTGATAATCCTGATTTTTTCTATTTCTTTTTTATTCACGAACATTTTTTACGTTATTTAACAACTACACATCATCGTTATCAGCCATTTTATTTTTTTATTCCTTGCATTATTTTAGGAATTTTCCCATGGACTGGATATTTCTTTTCTTGTCTACTTTCAAAATCTCCGAAAAAAACTTGGCATAAATTTTTACACAACCCAGACCGCTTCAAATTCATCTATTTATGCTTATGGTTTACTTTAATTTTTATTTTCTACTCATTATCAGATTCTAAACTAGTTCCATATATTTTACCTTGTTTTATCCCTTTATCTATTTTAATCGCTTATCATTTACAACAAATTTTTTATCAACCAAAAAAAATCGGCATAGCTTTAATTATTAATGCTTTTATTTCTCTATTAATTATCGTTGCTTTAGTTATTACTGCCATGAAAAGTGATTTTATTTCTTTACAAGAATTTATTTTTTCAGGTAGTTTTATTATTTTAGTTTTAATAATTTTTAATTTAATTAGCCTAATTACTTGGTATAAATATAAAAATTTAAAGCAATTGCTATCTATTCATATTATTACTGCTATTTTATTTAGTTTTTCACTTCAGCCTGTTATCACCCAAATCGCTCAACATCGTACGGGTAAAGATATTGCAGAAACTATTAATACTTTAAAAACTGATGATACTTTAATCATTATGTATAAAGATTATATTCAAGACATTCCTTTCTATACAAAATCGCGTGTTGCTATTTATGATTATCTTGGAGAATTAGATTTTGGATCTAAACACCCTAGCGGACAAGGTTGGTTTTTAGATAAAGAGCAACTACTCACGATTTGGGCACAAAATCCTCATGCTATTTTAGTTGTTCCCAAAAAACATCAAAAAGATTGTTTTAAAGTACTCAGTGAATTTTCCAATTTAACTTATTTTGAATTAAATCGCTATATTATAATTACTCATTAACTATAAAAAAACGGCAAACTAAAAATATAGTTTGCCGTTTTTTATTCTATTCTTTTTACTGCACCATCATGAGTTAAGAAAAATTTTTCTTGCTGTGGTATATTACCACGTTTATCTTTAGGTGGCTTTATTTTATATTTTTCTAAAGCTTGAATACATGCGATATTTAAATCTTCATATTCTTTTTCTGTTAACCCAATATTTGATTTTTCCGCTGATATTATTGGATAAGCTTGAATTACTTTTCCTTGTTCATCCATAATATATTCTACAACAATTACCACTACTTCACCTGATGGTATCATCTTGGTATCATAGATTGGTTTTTCTTTATGTTCATAAGTAGGCATCAAATCCATAGAATTTTTTACATCATTAAAATTCAGTACCAAATTTTCTTTATCTATTTCTTTCACCAAAATCTTTGTATCTTTACTTGTACGAAATTTAGGTTTTGATATTTTAGGCACTTGTTTTTCCTGTTTTTCTACTTCCTTATTAGACTTTTCCTCTACTTTTTCAGGAATATTTAAATCTTCTTTTGCTACTACAACATCAGAGTTTATAGCCTCTTTCGTTGTGATATCTTCCACTTGTACCCCATCATTTGGCATTTCTTCTATTATTCTACTATCTACATAAGTAATATCTTCATCTTGCTTTGTAATTACTGATTTATTAGTTAAATCTTTCGTGATATTATGCATAACATAACCACCAAAAGCAAAAATTCCTACATGTAAAATAAGTGAAAAAATCAAACCTATTCTCAAATAATGTCTAGTTTTCATATTTAAATCCTTCTAAAAAATAAAAAACTTAAGAACGATACAATAAAAATACACCGACGCAAATAATTACAATTCCACCTATTTTTTGTAAAGTCATTGATTCTCCAAAATAAAAATAACCTACAAAAGCTGCAATAATATAGCCAATGCTCAAAAACGGATATGCATAACTTACTTCTACTCGTGAAAGTACCATTAACCACACCACAAAACTTATTACATAAAAAATAAGTCCTGTCCATACATATAAATTCGTACTTACTTTCAAAATCATAGTAAAAATGGCATTTATATCTACTTGGATGCTTCCAATTTGTGACATACCTTTTTTTAACACTAATTGCGCAGCTGCATTTAATAATACACCCGTTAATATTAATAATAAATTTGTCAAAATAACACCTTCTACTTTTTATATTATTTAATTATAACTATAAACTGTCAGAAAGTAAAAATTTTTATTTCCTATATATTTTTAACAAAATTTATAAAAATATATTTATTTTAAAAATTATCAAAAAACTATTTACAAATAAATAATAATGTGTTATATTCTTCTTGTAGGTTGTAGGATATGTGATATTACATAAGACATGTAGGATATTTAAATTGAGAAGGTGCAAAAATGAAAAATACATCAATTTCTGAATTAAAACAAATTGCTATTAAACTTAGAAAATCTGCCGTTACTATGATTTATGAAGCTCAATCTGGTCACCCTGGCGGTTCTTTATCTGCTGCCGATATTATCACTGCTTTATACTTTAAAGAAATGAATATCGACCCTGCTAATCCAAAATGGGAAGATCGTGACCGTTTTGTTCTTTCCAAAGGTCATGTTTGTCCCATTTTATATGCAGCCTTAGGAAAATTAGGCTATTTCCCTAAAGAATATTTACACAAATTAAGACAAGAAGGTTCTATCCTCCAAGGTCACCCTGATATGAAAAAATGTCCTGGCATAGATATTTCTACAGGCTCTTTAGGTCAAGGTTTATCTTGTGCTGTTGGTATGGCTATAGCTGCTAAAAGAGACCATAAAGATTATCGCGTTTTTGCTATGGTCGGTGACGGCGAATGCGATGAAGGTCAAATCTGGGAAGCTGTAATGGCTGGTTATAAATATCAACTAAATAATTTAATCGTTTTTGTAGATAATAATAAATTACAACTTGATGGCACTTGTGATGAAATCATGCCAAATATTGATTTAGGAAAACGATTTGAAGCTTTTGGTTATGAAGTATTTTATATTGATGGTCATAATATGGACGAAATAGTAACCACTTTAGATAAAATTAGAGTTTCACAAAATAATCGCCCTAAAGCAATAATCGCTGATACTATCAAAGGCAGAGGAGTTTCTTTCATGGAAAATCAATTAGGTTGGCACGGTGTTGCTCCAAATGATGAAGAATATAAACAAGCCATGGAAGAATTAGACGGAGGATTAAAATAATGGATACTACAAAAAAAATTGCTACACGTAATGGTTTTGGTGAAGAAATTGTCGCTCTTGGCAAGCTTAATGATAAAATTTATGTAATTGATAATGACATTGGCAAATCATGTAAAACTGGTGCATTCATGAAAGAACTACCTAATCAGTATTTAAATGTTGGTATCGCAGAACAAAATGGTGCTGGTATAGCCGCTGGATTAGCTACTTGTGGCAAAATTCCATTCGTTGTAACTTATGCAGTATTTGGTTCTTTACGTATGTGTGAACAAATCCGCCAAGAAATTTGTTATCCAAATTTAAATGTAAAATTTGCTTGTTCTCATGGTGGAGTTACTCCTGCAAATGACGGTGCCAGTCATCAAGCCATTGAAGATATGGGGGTACTTCGTACTATTCCAAATATGACGGTAATCATGCCAGCAGATTATTATGCTGCTAAAAAATTAGTAAAAGCTTCTGCTGAAATGTATGGCCCTGTATTTCTAAGATTTACACGTGATAATATTCCTGTTATTTACGATGAAAATACTGAATTTGTAATTGGTAAAGCAATGCAATTATCTGAAGGTACAGATGTTGCTATCATTGCCAATGGTGATACTGTTCGTTTAGCTATTGAAGCTAAAGAAGGTTTAGCTAAAGAAGGAATTTCTGTTCGTCTATTAGATATGCACACAATTAAACCATTAGATAAAGATGCTATTATTTCTTGTATCAATAATATTGGCAAAATTATTACTGTTGAAGACCATAATATCATAAATGGTCTTGGTAGTGCTGTTTGTGAAGTCGCTGCTGAAATGGGTAAAGGTAAAGTTCATCGCATCGGTATACAAGACCAATTTGGTCAATCGGCTCCATATGAACGTCTATTAGCAATGAATGGCATTACTGTAGAAAATATCATCGCTCAAGCTAAATCATTAATAAAATAATAAAACTATTTTTTTGATAATATATAAAAGGAGTCTTCTCTATGTTAGATTTTACAAATCAAGTTGTAATTGTTACAGGTAGTGGTTCCCCAAAAGGTATTGGTCGCACAATCGCAAAAACATTTGCTAATCAAGGTGCAAAACTTGTTATCGTCGACATCAATGAAGCTGGTGTAAAAGAAACTGTTGATATCATTCAGCAATCTGGACATGAAGCTATTGGCATAAAAGTAGATATCACTTCTAAAGAATCTGTTGATGCTATGATTAAAACAATTATGGATAAATTTGGACGTATTGATGTTTTAGTCAATAATGCTGGTATATCTCAAAAAGTTACAGTCGAAGACATGACATTAGATGATATGAAACGCATTTTCAATGTTAATATGTTTGGTTTATTCTTATGTACTCAAGCTGTTATAAAAATTATGAAACAACAACAGTATGGTAGAATTGTAAGTCTTTCTTCTGTATCTGGCAAACGAGGTGGTGGTATCTTCGGTGGTGCTCATTATTCTGCATCAAAAGCAGCAGTTTTAGGCTTCTCTAAAAATCTAGCTCGTGAAGTATCTTCATATGGTATTACTGTAAACTGTGTTTGTCCTGGTCTTATCAATACTGAAATTTGGAAATCACTGCCTCAAGAACAAGCCCAAAAAGTCATTAGTGATATTCCAGTTGGTAGACCTGGAGAAACTCAAGAAATTGCAAATACAATTTGTTTCTTAGGCTCTAAAGAAGCATCTTATATTACAGGTGAAGACATCGATATCAACGGTGGTTCACATATGGATTAATCCTATTATTTTCTTTAACAAAACCCCCTAATTAAAATCAGCAGAGTCATTCTGCTGATTTTTTTCTATAATAAGCAACAAAATAAAATGAAATATAATTATTTTTAAAATTATCAAAATAATTATTTACAACCCTTAATATGTATGTTATATTTATTTTGTAGTATGTAGGATGTGGGATATGTTTTGTTAAAATATTATAAAATGAGGGAGTTATTACTATGAAAAAGATATTCTTTGCCTTAACAATTTCTCTATGTATATTTTTAACTGGTTGTAGTTCTAATAATACTGCTCAAAATACCAATGATTCTAATGAATACCAAAAAATTCAATTAGTAATGGCTGTAAATGGCACAGATACCCAGATTGATTCCAAAGTAGCTAATAAATTTGCTGAATTAGTTGCCGCTGAATCTAATGGCAATGTAACTATTTCTGTATATCCTAACGACCAATTAGCTAGTGGCAATGCTACAAAAGGCATTGAAATGTTAGCTGTAGGCGCAGTTGATTTAGCTGCATATGCTACAAGTGTCATGGCTGCTTTAGATGAACAAATTGGTATTGCAACTATTCCATATACTTTTAACAATTATGAAGAAGCTAAACAAGTTATTGATACTAGTGGTGGCAAATACTATGAAAAATTATTGGCAAACAAAGGAATTACATATTTAGGCTCATTCCATAATGGATTTAGACAAATATCCAATAATAAACATGAAATTCGTACACCAGAAGACGTTCAAGGATTAAAAATTCGCGTTCCTGGTGGCGAAGTGTATATGGACTTTTTCTCCACACTAGGAGCAGACCCTATAGCTATGAGTTGGAGTGAAGTATTTACTGCTATCCAACAAGGCACTATTGACGGTCAAGAAAATGGTGTAAGTATAACTAAATCAGCTAAAATGAATGAAGTCCAAAAATACATTACTATCTGGAACTACTCTTATGAAAATGATTTATTTGTCGCTAACTCCAAAATTTGGAATACTTTAGAACCAAAAACCCAAGAACTTTTACGCCAAAAAGCCAAAGAAGCTTGTAATTGGGGTCGTCAACAAGTAGAAAATGAAGAAGAAGGTATTATTGCTGAATTTGAAGCAGATGCTATCAACGTTACAAGATTAACACCTGAAGAATTAAATGTGTTTAAAACAGCTGTTCAGCCTGTTCGTGAAAAATTCATTAATAAATATGGCAAAGAAAATTATGACGCATTTCTTTCCAAGTAAATTTATGTGAAAGGAGTTTATCTATAATGTCTACATTTGATAAAATTTTTGGGGAAATAGAGGAAATTATTGCTGGTGTTTGTTTAACTATTATGTCTGTTTTAGCCTTCACTAATGTATTAGCAAGATATTTTTTTCATGCTTCCTTTTCATTTTCTGACGAAATCACTACCTATTTATTTGTACTGCTTAGTCTTGTTGGTGCAGCTATAGCAGCTAAACGTCATGAACATTTAGGTTTTACTGTAATTGAGGATTTAGTTCCACCTCATATAAAAAGAATTTTAAATTTTATAAGTTATCTTATGGCTGTAATTTTTACTAGTATTATTTTCTACTATGGTATTTTAATGGTTATTAGCCAATATACTTTAGGTCAAAAAACAGCTGGTATGCAATGGCCTGAATGGATTTTCGGTTCATTCAGTCCTATTGGTTCATTTTTTGTATTAATTAGATTTCTACAAATACTAGTCCACATCATCTCTGGTAAAAATCGTGAAGATGAACGTAAAGCCTTACAAGAACAACGTCAAAAGGAGATGATATAATATGCTATCAGCTATTTTATTTATATCTTTTGCTTTTTTTCTTCTAATTGGTACACCAATTGCAATTTGTTTAGGTATATCTAGTATCTTTACAATTATTGCCGATGCAGGTACACGCCCTTTAGATACTATAATGAGCGTTGTACCTATGCTGGTTTCTTCTTCTAGCAGTAAATTTGTATTACTTGCCATACCATTTTTTATCTTAAGTGGTAATATTATGGAAAAAGCTGGTATCTCTGAAAAATTAATTCGTCTAGCAGAAGTTTGTGTTGGTCATATCACTGGTGGTTTAGCTATTATTTGTGTTGTCGTTGCTTGTTTTTTTGCTGCAATATCTGGTTCTGGTCCAGCTACAGTTGCTGCTTTAGGAATGATTATTATTCCAGCAATGGTTTTTGCTGGTTATAATTCTGCTTTTTCTTCAGCATTAATGGCAGCTGCTAGTGCTATAGGTGTTATTATTCCACCTAGTATTACCTTTGTTATTTTCGGTTCAATCACAGATACATCTATTGGATCTTTATTTATTGCAGGTTTATTACCAGGTATTATTATGGGAGCAGGCCTTCTTGCTGTTGCTTTATGGAAAGGTCGCAAAATGAAATTAGAAGTAATGGAGAAAGCCACCAATAAAGAACGTTGGCTCGCTTTCAAAGATGCTATTTGGGGCCTTATGATGCCTGTTATTATTCTTGGTGGTATTTATGGGGGTGTATTTACACCAACAGAATCTGCTGCTGTTGCTGTTATCTATGGTTTATTTGTAGGTGTATTCATCTATAAAAAAATTAGATTTAAAGAATTTTATCATCTTTTAATAGATTCAGCCAGTACTACAGCTGTAGTTATGTTCATCACAGCAGCTGCTACAATGTTTGCTTATGTATTAACTCGTGCTAAATTAAATCTCACTATTGGTGATGCTATTTATAATTTTACAGGTGATAGTACTATTCTTTTCCTTATTTTGGTAAATATTGTCTTTCTTATAGCTGGCTGTTTCTTAGATTCTACATCAGCACTCTACATTTTTGTTCCACTTTTTATGCCAATAGCACTCCAATTAGGTATTGATCCAATTCATTTTGGCGTTGTTATTATTGTTAACTTGGCAATTGGACTATTCACTCCACCTGTGGGTATGAATTTATATGTTGCTTGTGGATTAGGTAAAACTACTTTAAAAGAACTGTCTATCGCTATTTTACCATTTGTTTTTGTTTCTTTACTCGTTTTAATTTTAATAACTTATATTCCACAAATTTCTTTATTATTTTTATAAAATTTTAAAGTATTCCCTTTTATTATTTCTATAAAAAAGCACTTCTAATTAAAAATGGTTCTTTGTCAAATGTTGGGGTAAAGGATAGACAAATTGTTGTCTATCCTT
>CAUWIH010000030.1:0-30081 GCA_963558795.1 uncultured Megamonas sp.
CAATGAAGAAGGAAATAAACAAATTTTTATATTTTTATAGATTTTTGGCAACGGCGAATATATATATGAATATCTTGTTGCATATGTGTTGTGGTCCATGTGCGTGTTATCCTGTGAAAAGTTTACGTGAACAAGGACATGAACTAACGGGTTATTTTTTTAATCCGAATATTCACCCTTATAAAGAGTTTAAACATCGTTTGACTACAGCTCAAGAATTTGCTGAAAAAGTTAATTTAAAGTTAGAAGTAGATACAAATTATCAACTTCGTGAATTTTTACAAAAGGCATTGACTATTGAAAAAAATACTGATGGGTTAAATATCGATAATCGTCGTTGCCGTATGTGTTATGCTTGGCGATTGCATCAAAGTGCTATTTTTGCTAAAGAACATAATTTTGATGCGTTTAGTTCGACTTTATTTGTAAGTCCATATCAAAATCATGAAATGATGAAAGATGTAGCTGAAAAAATCTCTAAGGCTGTAGGCATACCATTTTTTTATCAAGATTTTCGACCAGGATTTCAAGAAGGTACAGATATTAGTATTGAGCTTGATTTATATCGTCAACCTTATTGTGGTTGTATTTTTAGTGAAGAAGAAAGATATTCGAATTCTTTTAAGAAAAAACGAAGAAAAAAATTTAAGGCATTAAGAAATAATCAAGAAGAATAAAAATAAAATTAAAAATAAAATTTATAATTATAATGAGGTATATATGTTATCTATTACTACTGCAACTATTGATGATTTAATAGCGATTGCAGATATTGAGCAAATTTGTTTTCCCATTAATGAAGGGGCAGATTATAGCACTTTTCAAGAGAGATTTAAAGTATTTCCTAATCATTTTTTAGTGGCTAAAATCAATAAGGAAGATGATGAAGATAATGATAGTGAAATTATCGGATTTATCAATGGTATGGTAACTAATAGTGAAACCATTATTGATGATATGTATGAAAACGCATCTTTACATGACCTAGAAGGAAAGTATCAAACAATTTTTGGCATAGATGTGTTACCGTCATATCAACATTTAGGTGTAGCTAGTAAGTTGATGGATAATTTTATTCAAAAAGCTAAAAAAGAAAAACGTATTGGTGTGATTTTGACTTGTAAACATCATTTGATTTCTTTTTATGAACAATTTGGATTTGTATCATTAGGCATATCAAAATCAACACATGGCGGTGTTGTATGGTATGATATGGTATTAAAACTATAAATAATGAACCATAAACGATAGATATATAGTATAATATAGTAAACAGAACAAAGACTATTTCTGATGAAAAGAAGTAGTCTTTCTTTATGCTTAAATTACATAAATTATTAAATACTTTCACTATAGTTTTAGTGAAAACCCTAGGAAAGGTATATAAGGTATATAGTTATGCAGGTGCAAAGTGAGCAGGTTTTAGAAAATGAATTATTAAATCAATTATCTACGCAATATACACGTATAAAATTAAAAGATATGGATGAATTATTGCAAAATTTTCGTAAGCAAATAAATAAGTTAAATCAAGATGTTTTACAAAATGAAGAATTAACAAATAAAGAATTTGAACGTTTATTATTATTGGTAAATGGGAAAAGTGTATATCAATCTGCTAAAAATTTACGAGATAAAATAATTTTGACTCGCGATGATAATAGTCAAGTATATTTAAAATTAATAGATACTAAGAATTGTGAAAATAATATTTATCAGATTAGTAATCAAATAACAGTAAAAGACAAGTATACAAATAGATATGACGTTACTATCTTGATAAATGGCTTACCTTTGGTACAGATAGAATTAAAAAGACGTGGCAAAGATATGAAAGAGGCATTTAATCAAATTGAACGTTATAAACGCCACTCATATCATGGACTATTTCGCTATATACAGCTATTTATTATTTCTAATGGTGTAGATACCAAATATTATGCTAATAGTGACGCTAAAGCATTGTATTCACTTACTTTCTTTTGGAGCGATGAAAATAACAAGCGTTTGACCAAATTAGATGAATTTGCTCAAAGTTTTTTAGCTAAAGAAAATCTATGGAATATGTTGCTAAAGTATATGATTATCAATGATACAGATAAAATTTTAATGGTTATGCGACCATATCAGATTTATGCTACACAAAAATTGATAAATCAAGCATTGACTACTAATCAAGGTGGTTATATTTGGCATACAACAGGTTCAGGGAAAACACTTACCTCATTTAAATGTAGTCAATTATTAGCTCAAAATCCGAAAATAAAAAAAGTATTTTTTGTAGTTGACCGTTCAGACCTTGACCGACAGACAACACAAGAATTTAATAGATTTGAAGCAAATGCAGTAGATGCTACCGACAATACAGCAATACTAGCCAAACAAATTAATGATGAACATAAAAACTTTATTGTTACTACTATTCAAAAACTAGCTAAAGCGGTAAATACTACAAAATATCAAGATGCTTTTAGTAAATATACTAAAGCCAAAATAGTGATTATTTTTGATGAATGTCATCGTTCTACTTTTGGTAAACAATTAAATGATATCTTGAAAGTATTTCCGCAAGCTCAGATTTTTGGCTTTACAGGCACACCTAGATTTATTGAAAATAAATCAGAAGATAAACGTACAACAGCAGATATTTTTGGTAAATGTTTGCACACATATTTAATAAAAGACGCTATTTTTGACCATAATGTATTGGGGTTCAATGTAGAATATATCAATACATTTAAAGGAAAATATGACCCTACTGATGATACCAAGATAGAGGCTATAGACAAAGAAGAAGTATTTAATAATGAAGAAAGATTAGAGCTTATAGCCAAACATATTGTAAAATATCACGATATAAAAACACATAATCGCCAGTATAATGCGTTATTTGCAGTATCTAGTGTAGAGGTGTTATTGAAGTATTATAAAATCTTTAAAAAATTAGATACAGATTTAAAAGTATCAGCAATATATACATTTGAATCCAATGAAGAGGCAGAAACAAGAGATAAACATTCTAGAGAAAGTTTAGAAGATATTATCAAAGATTATAATAAAATGTATAATACAAATTATTCTACTGATACATTTGCAGGCTATGCCAGTGATTTGATGAAA
Source organism: uncultured Megamonas sp. (assembly GCA_963558795.1). Taxonomy (GTDB): domain Bacteria; phylum Bacillota; class Negativicutes; order Selenomonadales; family Selenomonadaceae; genus Megamonas. The sequence goes on from CAUWIH010000030.1 coordinate 3,121, forward strand.
AAGATAAAAACAGCACAAATAGACATAGTAATTGTAGTTGGTATGATGCTTACAGGATTTGATGCAAAAGTATTGAATACTTTATATGTAGATAAAAATTTAGAATATCATAATTTATTGCAGGCATATTCACGCACCAACAGAGTAGAGCAATCAACAAAACCATTTGGCAATATTATTTGTTATCGAAATTTAAAAGAAAAAACTGACCAAGCTATAAGCTTATTTTCTCAAACAGATAATATAGATGATGTATTAGTTCGTGATATGAAGTATTATTTAAAAATATTTCAGGATAAATTAATAAGATTATTAGAAATAGCACCTACGCCTGCTAGTGTAGACTCATTGCAAAGTGAACAACAAGAGCGAGATTTTATTATAGCATTCAAGACGTTGATAAAATTAAAAAGTATTTTAACTAATTTTGTAGAATTTGATTTTGAAAAACAAATTAAAGGTATTACCTTACAAGAATTTGAAGATTTTAAATCAAAATATCTGTATCTTTATGAAAAACAAAAAGTAGATTATCAAAAAGAAAAAGCCTCTATTTTAAAAGATATTGATTTTTGCATTGAATTGGTAGCTACTGATAGAATAAATGTAGATTACATTTTTAACTTGATAAATAGTATTGACCGTCATGATAAAATAAAACAGCAAGCAGAAATTAAAGAAATTAAATTACAGCTAAGAAATACAGATAATATACAATTACGCTATAAAGTAGATTTGATAGAAGAATTTTTAGATGAAGTAGTGCCAAATTTAAATGCAGATATTTCATTAAATAATGCATATGATGAATTTGCAGAGAAAAAACGAACTCAAGAAATAGATAAATTTGCGAAAGAGCATGATTTTGATACAGGATTTTTACAGCAAGAAATAGATGAATATGAATATACAGGAATTGCTAATAAATCTAAGATTATGCAACAAGTAAAAAAATCTTTTATAGAAAAATCAAGAATTGCCAATATAGCGATTGACTTCATCAAAACCAATGTAGCAAGATATTTTTAATAATATAAATATATGGAGGAGAATAATATATGTCTACATCAGATATTCAAAAAGACCAACAAGCAAAACTACATACTACACTTTGGAGTATGGCAAATGACCTTCGTGGAAGTATGGAGGCATATGAGTTCAAATCTTATATTTTAGGATTGATATTTTATCGTTATTTATCCGAAAAAGTAGAAAAAAGTGCTAGTAGATTATTAGAATGTGAAAATCAATCATTTAGCGAATTTTATACTACTGTAGATGAAGATATACAAACAGAATTTGAAAAAGCAATAGTAGAAGAATTAGGCTATTTTATCGCACCACAGTATTTATTTTCAAATTTTACCCAAATAATTAAAGACACTGATAGTTTTGATATTGAAGAACTAGACAAGGCTATCTCTGCTATATCAGAATCTTCACTAGGTAGTGAAAGCCAACATGATTTTGAAGGCTTATTTGATGATATGGATTTAAAATCCACAAAACTCGGCAAAGATGTCAAAGAACGTAGCCAAGTAATCGGTAAAGTATTAGCTAGTATTGATAATCTTGATTTAGATTTTGATAATGCCGAAATTGATGTACTCGGTGATGCGTATGAATATTTGATAGGCATGTTCGCTCAAACAGCAGGTAAAAAAGCTGGCGAATTCTATACCCCACAACAGGTATCCAAGATTTTAGCTCGTCTTGTAACTTTAAATAAAGATAAATTATTCTCCGTATATGACCCATGTTGCGGTAGTGGTTCGCTTCTTCTTCGTATCGGTAAAGAAACTAATGTTACTTATTATTATGGACAAGAAAAGACAGCAACAACATATAATCTTGCTCGCATGAATATGCTTTTGCATAATATTCAATATCAATATTTTGAAATAGCCAATGGCGATACACTCATTGAGCCTGCATTTAAAGACCAAAAATTCAGTGCAGTCGTAGCCAATCCGCCATATTCTGCCAAATGGTCTGCTGATAAAAAATTCTTAGAAGATGAACGTTTTAGTCCATATGGTAAACTAGCTCCAGCAAGTAAAGCAGATTTCGCCTTTGTTTGTCATATGCTCCATTTTTTAGATAAAGACGGTACTATGGCGGTAGTATTGCCACATGGTGTATTATTCCGTGGCTCTGCTGAAGAACAAATCCGTAAAGTAATTATCCGTGATTATAATTATCTCGATACAGTCATCGGCTTACCTGCAAACTTATTCTACGGCACAAGTATCCCAACTTGTATCTTAGTCTTCAAGAAAAATCGTCCAAATAAAGATATATTATTTATTGATGCCTCTAAAGAATTCGACAAAGGTAAAAATCAAAATTTAATCACAGATAGTCATGTAGATAAAATTATCGAAACATATAAAAACCGCCAAGATGTAGAAAAATATGCTCATGTTGCCACTATCGAAGAAATCGAAGAAAACGACTATAACCTCAATATTCCTCGTTATGTAGATACATTTGAAGAAGAAGAACCAATAGACCTACAAGCAGAATTTGCCACATTGACTGCACTCCAAAACGAAAGCCAAAATATTGATGAAGAATTAGATAAATACTTCCATGAATTGGGGCTAAAATAATGAATGTACCAAAATTAAGATTTAAAGATAATAATGACAATGATTATCCACAGTGGAATCATTCTTTCTTTTATGATACGTTTAAATTTCTATCTACTAACAGCTATTCTCGCAATGATATGAATACAATTAACGGTACTATAAAAAATATTCATTATGGTGATATACTGACAAAATTCAATCATATTATTGATACTGAAAAAGATATTCTTCCTTATCTTAATGATAATATAATCGTAAAAAATCTTCTTAATTACACAATTCAAAGTGGTGATATTGTAATTGCTGATACAGCAGAAGATTATACTACTGGAAAAACTTGCGAAATTATTAATTCTAATAATCAATTAATAGTAGCAGGATTACACACAATGCTATGTAGACCAAAACAAAATATTTTTACTGTTGGTTTCTTAGGATATTTTATGAACTCTAACATTTACCACAATCAATTATTGCCTCTAATTACTGGTATAAAAGTATATTCCATTATAAAAAAAGAAATAATAAAAACACAGATTTCTATTCCTTGTATTGAAGAACAAAAGAAAATTGCTAATTTCCTTACTACAGTAGATAAAAAAATAACAAACCTAGAAAACATTATCACTAGCCTAGAAAATCAGAAAAAAGGATTACTACAACAAATCTTTAGCCAAAAACTACGTTTTAAAGATAAAAACGGCAATAACTATCCTAATTGGGAAAAGAAAAAACTCGGCGATATCTTAAAAGATTTTTATTTAGGCGGAAACTACAAAAACTCTACTAAAATAACTAAATATCCCTTATTGAAAATGGGCAATTTAGATAGAGGTAAAATTAATTTAAATAAAATAGAATATATTGAAGAAAATGAGCCAATCAATGAACGCGATAAAATACATTTTGGAGATTTATTTTTTAACACTAGGAATACACCTGATTTAGTAGGTAAAGTTGCCATTTGGAGAAATGAATTGCCTTTAATGTACTTTAACTCAAATTTAATGAAAATGACTTTTGATAATAATTTCTTCATGAATTACAAATTTAATACAAAAAAAGTTATATTAAAATTGCGAAGTATAGCTACTGGCACAACAAGTGTTGGAGCTATTTATACTAAAGATTTATTAAAACTAGAATTAAATATTCCTTGTTTAGAAGAACAAACAAAAATAGCCGATTTCCTTTCAGCATTTGACCGCAAACTCGAAAACCAAAAAGCCCAGCTAGAACACTGGCAACAAATAAAAAAAGGACTATTACAACAAATGTTCGTATAGTCCGCTTACTTTTCTTTCATGAGCAAGAAAAGTAACAAAAGAACTCTACCTCCCGATACCAATTTTTCTTTGTCAATTATAAAACCATGACTATAACGCTCTAAACTCGCTTCGCTCAAACAGTAGAGCTAAATTCATAGTCATGGTTTTATCCTTGCCAATAGCCTACGGCTACCGAAAAATTCGCTAACGAGAGGAATTTGGTTATTATTTTATCGGCATTGGCTTTCTTTTGGTTTGTTTTCTTTACCACTAAAGAAATGAACATCTAAGACTTATTTATAATTATTTTTTTGTGAGAACATAGAAAATAAATAAAAAAAGACAAGTATTTAACTTGTCTTTATGCTAAAATATCAAACGGAGAATAAATTGATGTGTCGGTTCTCTCTCTTTGAGGGAGGTGGTAAATATGACAACTTATGAAAAATTATCATTGATAATTTCTTTGTTAACCCTTGTATTTACTATTCTTGCTTATCTCAATTAATTTTGAAATAAAAAAGAAGCCGTCATAACGGACAGCCTCTTCTCCATTTTAGCAAGATTTTCAGAAGAGGGCTGACGTAGCGAACATCAGTTTATTCTCTTCTTTTGTTTATATTATACTATAGCATGAAATTAAAATCAATTTTGCTTTGATAATCATAAAACCATGACTATAACGCTCTAAACTCACTTCGTTCAAACAGTAGAGCAAAAAATATAGTCATGGTTTTATTTTTGCCAATAGCCTACGGCTACCGCAAAATTCGCTAACGAGAGGAATTTGGTTATTATTTTATCAGAGGTGGTTTTTTAGTTCGTTTTTATAAAAATGAAATAAAATATCAATATATTTTAAAATAAAATTTCAAATAAATATTGTAAAGTCGTTTATGAGAAAAAAATATTAAAAATAATCATGATTATACAGATTAAAGATAGAAATAAAGTTTTAAAAATAAAATAAAGTTGCTACTTAGAAAAAATTCTAAAAATTTTATGAAATAATATTGAATTTTTTAAAAGATAGTATTATAATATCGTTGTAAGGTAAATATGAACCAATAAAAATGGTATATATATTTATTAATAGCAAGTTTTTTTATGGTTAAATTTATTTACATAAATATTGATATATTGGAGGAATAAAAATGTCAACTAGAGATTTGAAAGGATTATATTCAGCTTTATTAGTAGCTTTTGATGAAAACGGTAATGTAGATGAACAAGGTTTACGTCAAATCGTTCGTCATAATATTGATGTTTGCAAAATGGATGGTTTATATGTAGGTGGCAGTACTGGTGAAAACTTCATGCTTTCTACTGAAGAAAAGAAACGTATCTTTGAAATTGCAAAAGATGAAGCTAAAGATGATATTGCACTTATCGCTCAAGTTGGTTCTGTAAATCTTAAAGAATCTGTAGAACTTGCAAAATTTGTTACAAATTTAGGTTATGATGCTATTAGTGCTGTAACTCCTTTCTACTATAAATTCAGCTTTGATGAAATTAAACATTATTATGAAACAATCATTAAAGATGTAGATAACAGAATGATTATTTATTCTATTCCATTCTTAACTGGTGTAAACATGAGTGTTTCTCAGTTTGGTGAATTATTTGCTAATCCAAAAATTGTTGGTGTAAAATTCACTGCTGCTGATTTCTTCTTATTAGAACGTTTAAGAAAAACTTATCCAGATGTGTTGATTTTTGCAGGCTTTGATGAAATGTTATTACCAGCTACAGTTTTAGGTGTAGATGGTGCAATTGGTTCTACTTATAATGTAAATGGTATTCGTGCTCGTCAGATTTTTGATTTAGCAAAACAAGAAAAAATTTCTGAAGCATTAAAAATTCAACATGTTACAAATGATTTAATTTCTGATATTTTGGATAATGGTTTATATGGTACTATTAAATTATTACTTGAAGAAGCTGGTGTAAAAGCAGGTTTCTGTCGCGAACCAATGAAAAAATATACTCCAGAAATGAAAGCTCGAGCAAAAGAAATTTACAAAAAATACTTTTGTTAATATTCATCTCATAAATAAAATCTAATAATAAGAGGTACATAGATAATGAAGTTTATCTAATGTGCCTCTTATTAAAACCAAAATAAAAAGAATTTTGCAAAAATTTTAGCAAGTGATGAAATTGGGGGAGAAAAAATGCAAGGGTTTACATGGATAGATACAACTGTACTTGTGGTGTATTTATTGCTTGTGTTATTAGCAGGCTTATGGTTTTCAAATAAAGAACATGAAGGTAAAGAATTCTTTAAAGGTGATGGCACTATTCCTTGGTATGTAACATGTGTATCAATTTTTGCTACACTTTTAAGTCCAATATCGTTTTTATCTTTACCTGGTAATTCCTTTGGTGGTTCATGGATTTTATGGTGGGCACAGATTGGTATGATTATAGCTATTCCTTTAACTATAAAATACTTTTTACCAATTTATAGTACTTTACAGATTGATACAGCGTATCATTATTTAGAAAAACGTTTTAATAGTAAAGGCTTGCGTATTTTAGGTGCGCTAATGTTTATTATTTTCCAAACAGGTCGTATGTCAATTATCATGTATTTACCATGTATTGCATTAGCTGAATTGACAGGTATTAGTGTAAATCTTTTAATCATAGCTATGGGTGTCATTGCAATTGTTTATTCATATAGTGGTGGCTTAAAAGCGGTATTATATACAGATTTTATTCAAGGTGTAGTTTTAATTGTAGGTATAGCTTTGACTCTTGTAGTAATGATTGCAAGTATAAATGGTGGTTTTGGTACAGTGTTTGATACACTTACTACAGGACACAAATTCTTATTACAAAATGAAGTGTGGATGAATTCAGATATTTTATCAACAAGCGTATTGGTAATTTTAATCGGTGGTGGTTTTACAACATTTGCATCTTATGTATCCAGCCAAGATATTGTACAGCGTTTTACAACAACAACAGATATGAAACAATTAAATAAAATGACTCTTGGTAATGGGGCATTATCTATTTTTGCTGCTACTGTATTCTATTTAGTAGGTACAAGTTTATATGTATTTTATCAACAAAATCCAGAGTTAATGATGACTACTCGTCAAGATTTGATTTTTGCAACATATATTACTTATGAATTACCAGCAGGTGTAACTGGTATCTTGCTTGCAGCTATTTTTGCCGCAGCACAATCTACACTTTCTACAGGTATCAATTCTGTAGCAACAAGTTGGGTATTAGATATTCAATCTATAATTAATCCAGAAATGTCTAGTGAACGTCAAACAAAAATTGCTCAATATATTTCTTTGGGTATTGGTGTATTAGCTATCGTAGTAGCTATATTCTTGGCTAGTGGTGATATTAAATCTGCATATGAATGGTTTAATAGTTTCATTGGTTTAGCACTTGGTGCTTTAGTAGGTATGTTTGTACTTGGTGCATTCAGTAAAAAGGCAAATACTAAAGGTGCAATTGTGGCATTTATTATTTCTGCAATGGTAGTAATTTATTTAAAATATTTTGTTCCATCTGTATCTTATTGGACATATACAATGATTACTATTGTAATCTCTCTTGTAGTAGGTAATATAGTAAGTTATCTTACAGATAAAGATTATATAGCACCACAAGGAACAACTGTTTATACAAGTAAAGTAAGAAAATAATTATTATGATATGCCTTATATTTTCGATAGTAATAAAAATATAGGGCATATCTATTAAAGAAAATGTTTTTAGATAAGTATAAAAATCTATTGAGGTGAAATAAAATGATTTTTGGTAATATTAATCAAGAAAAAACATATGCTTTTTTACCTGAAGAAGTAAAGGCTTGTTTTAAATTTGCAAAAGAAAATAACTTATTGGATTTTAGTAAAGGTACACATAAAATCGACGGTGATAAATTTTATGTAAATATTGCCGAATATACTACAGTTAATCGTGAAGAACGCTTTTGGGAAGCACATAAAGATTATCTTGATATTCATGTAATGTTAAAAGGTAACGAAGCTATAGATATAAATTTTATTGAAAATATGCAAATTGGTGAATACAAAAAAGAAGATGATTTTTTGGCACTTGAAGGTGATCATCAAGCTACAGTAGTATTAAAACCAGGGGACTTTTTAATTTGTTATCCAGAAGATGGTCATCGTACAGCAGTAATAGCAGATAAGGCCAATGCTTTGAAAAAAGCTATTTTCAAAGTTCAAATTGAAAAATAAGTATAGGTAAAAATATAAAATTATATCATCAAAGAGGTAAAATTTATGAATAAATTATTAAAAAGTTTATTAGTAACAGCTACAATTGTTTCTACAGTACCAATGGTAGCAATGGCATCTCCAGAAAAAGTAGGTCAACCACAAATTTTATGGCAATCAGTAGGAACATTATCTCCAGCTGTTGGTCAAACAGAAAATATTGGTGTGGCAGGAATATTATCAGGCACTAATAATGGCTTTGTTATTGCAGGTGGCGGAGCGAATTTTCCTAATGGTGGCCCAGCTGTAGGCGGTGCGAAAAAAACTTATACAGATATCTACACATTTAAAGTAGCCAAAGATGGTCTTGAAGAAGTAGACCATCAGCAAATGCCATTTGAAATAGCATATGGTATGTCAGTAACTGCTCCAGAAGGAGTATATTATATTGGTGGTAGTACAGATGCAGTTGGTGCAAAAACTATATCTTTACTTACTGTAGACAAAACAGGAAAATTAAGTGTTAAAAAAGTTGGTGAATTACCAGTAAGTATTCAAAATGGTGTAGCAGGATATGCAAATGGTGCATTGTATATTGGTTTAGGTAAACAAGATGGTACTGCAAGCAGTAATTTATATAAATTTGATACAAAAACAGGAGAAATTACTAAATTAGCAGATTTCATAGGTGATTTACGTGAACAAGCTGTAAGTCAAATTTTAGGCGATAAATTATATGTATTTGGTGGTGGCACTAATACAGCTTTAACTGATGGTTATGTTTATGATTTAAAAACTAATAAATGGGATAAAGTTGCTGAGGTAAAAGTTGATGGAAAAGATATTTCAGTGTATGGTGGTAATTCTATAAAAATCAATCAAGATGAAATGTTGGTAATTGGTGGCTTTAATAAAGAAGTTTATGACTGGGCTGTAAGTAATATGGGCAGTCTAAAAGATGAAGCATTAGCTGATTTTAAAGCAAAATATTTTGCAACTGATGCACTTGATTTTAAATGGAATAATCAAATTTTAGTATATAATGCTAAAACTAATACTTGGCGTACAATAGGTCAAGTACCATTTAATGCTCCATGTGGTGAAGGTTTAGTTTTTGTAAATGATAATATAATTTCTATCAATGGCGAAGTAAAACCAGGTGTAAGAAGTAATAGAATTTATCAGGGCTTTATTGTAAAATGAAACTAAGATAATTTAGTTTCTTCTACAGGTGTTTATCATTATCCACTAGAAAAAGTAATCTAAATTGTTGTAAAAACACTGCAAGAGTGGTAAAAAAATCAACAAGATTATGAAATAAACATTATTTTTTCTTGTTTTGATGAAGTAACATATCTTGTATATCAAAAATATCTTAATCTCTAAAAATCTTTAAAAGTATATAATCTTTAAAAGTATATAAATGTTGAGGAATTTGTTTTTTGCAAATTCCTCTTTTATTTTTCACTTAAATTTTATTGCTAATAATAGATTATAATGATAAACTATAGTCTATATCTTTAATTATATTTTCTATAAATATATAATAATTAAGAAAAACTGATTATAAAGGAGGCGTTTTATTGATAAAATGAAATTCATAAAAGAAAATAGTTTTTATCTCAAAAAAAATTGCAAAATTTATCATGCAATAAAATTTTAATATTTTACATATATGTATAGTCGGTTTATTTTATAAATAATAACTTAATATTTGATTAAAAGGAGAATTTTTGTTGATTGCATTAAAAGAGGCTTATCAAGCAGGTTTATTTAATACTGAACATTTAGGAAAGAATATTACTGCAGGTATTGTGGTTGGGATTGTAGCAATGCCACTGGCTATGGCATTTGCTATAGCTAGTGGAGTATCTCCAGCTCAAGGTATTTATACAGCTATAATATCAGCATTTTTTGTTTCTATTTTTGGTGGCTCTAGAGTACAGATTGCAGGGCCTACAGGGGCATTCATTGTTTTACTTAGTGGTATTTTGATGGAATATGGCCTTGCAGGACTTCAAATTGCTACAATTATGGCGGGGATTATTCTTATATTGATGTCTATTGCTAAATTAGGTGATGTTATTCGATTTATTCCTGCTCCTGTTATTGTAGGATTTACAGCAGGGATTGGGGTTACTATCTGGGTTGGTCAATGGCAATCATTTTTTGGTTTTCCACCAATAGAACAAGTATCAATGTTTCATGAAAAGCTTTATTTAATGATTTTAGCTTTGCCTGAAAGTCATTTACCTACATTGATGATTAGTGTAATTAGTTTATTATTAATTATTTTTATGCCTAAAGTGCCTTTAGCTAATAAATTACCAGCTCCATTATGGGCAATGATTGTAGCTACTTGCATTCAGTCTTATTATCAATTTCCTGGTGTAGCTACTATTGGTAGTGCTTTTGGTGGCATTCCTCAAGGTTTACCTAGTTTTACGATGCCAGAATTTATACTTTCAGATGTATTTTCTTTGATTGGGCCAGCATTTACTATTGCCATGCTTGGTGCAATTGAATCTTTATTATCGGCGGTAGTAGCTGACGGTATGACAGGTCATCAGCATGATTCTAATCAAGAATTATTTGGTCAAGGTTTAGCTAATATTGTTTGTCCACTTTTTGGTGGTATAGCGGCTACTGGTGCAATTGCACGTACAGCTACAAATATTCGTCAAGGTGGTACAAGTCCACTGGCAGGGATTATTCATTGTGTATTTCTTATTATGGTATTATTCTTTTTAGCACCACTTGCAGCAAATATTCCACTTGCTTCAATGGCAGCTATTTTATTTGTAGTTTCTTATAATATGAGTGATGTTCCGAATTTTATTCGTCTTATTCGTGTAGCACCTCGTGCAGATTCTCTTATATTATTGATTACTTTTGGTTTGACTATTTTTACGGATTTAGTTGTTGCTGTGAATGTTGGTGTAGTACTTGCTATTTTACAATTTATGCGTAAAATGGTATTTTCTGTAGATGTGCATGCAATTCATCATACAGAGATTGAACCAGAATTCCAAAAAGAATTAGAACTTCATCCAGAAATGTTGGTATATACTATTGAAGGGCCATTATTCTTTGGTGCGGTAAATGCATTTGAGCGTTCACTAGCACATATTTCTAAAGACCCAAAATCTTTGATTTTGCGCTTTGAAAGTGTACCATTTGTAGATTTAAGTGGTTTAAAAATGTTAAATGAAATTATAAAGAATTTACAAAAACGTGGTATCGAAGTTTATCTTTGTGAAGCAAATCCACAAGTACGTCGTCATATGTATAGAGCAGGACTTTTCCGTACATTAGGTAGAAAACATCTTTGGCGAAAATTTGCTACAGCATTAGAGAAATGTGAAGAAGATTTGCATATAAAAAATAATTTAACTAATAACATAAATAACGAAGAAAAAGATAAATAAAAAATAGCTCGTATCTGATTGAAGGATACGAGCTATTTTTTTGCTAAAAACAAATAAAAAAAGGATACCTTCGAAAAGGTATCTTTTAATATTATCTTTAAATTATGGTTCTTTTTTTGAAGTTCAGTTATATAGACAGATGCAAAGTAAAATATATGGTGATGGATATAAATAAATCTTTTATACAAATGAATTTACCGAAGGAAAAAACAATAAGATAAAAGTTTTAAAAAGAATAAGTTTTGGTGTAAGAAGATTTGATAGATTTAGGAAAAGAATATTATATTTGGCTTAAAAAAGAGAAAAAGGATAGACAAAAATTTGTCTATCCTTTACCCCAATATTTGAAAAAGAACTTATTTATTTTTACTTTAATTTTTATTTGTATCTGTAACTAAAGCCTTATCATCTTTTTTATCAGTTTCTGTAACTTCTTTAATATCTGTAGTTTCTTTAGCTTCTTGTGTTTCTACATTATCAACTACTACATTTTCAGTTGTTACTTTATCTGTTGTTTGCTCTTTAGACGTTTCCTCCTGAAGTTCACAAACACCTTCTAAACTACCAGTTTCCATGATAATTTTTAAATCTTTTTCTTCTAAAGTTTCTTTTTCCATTAAAGCTTTAGCAATTAAATGTAATTTATCTATGTTTTCATTTAATAATCTACGACAATCTTCATAAGCTTCTTCAATATAGCGGCGAACTTCTTTATCAATTTCACAAGCCACATCTTCACTATAGTTGCGTTGATTATTAAAATCACGACCTAAAAATACTTGATGATCTTGTCCATCACCAAAAGCAATTGGACCTAAAATATCACTCATACCATATTGAGTAATCATACTACGTACTAATCTAGATGCTTGTTGTATATCATTAGATGCACCAGTACTAATTTCTTTTAAAATCACTTCTTCTGCAACACGACCGCCAAGCATAGTTTTTAATCTATCAACTAATTCACCACGAGTAGCATAAGAACGATCTTCTTTTGGTAACATTAATGTATATCCACCAGCTCTACCACGTGGAATAATTGTTACTTTATGCACAGGATCTGCATTTGGTAATAATAAACCAATTAAAGCATGTCCACCTTCATGATAAGCAGTAAGACGTTTTTCACGTTCACTAATCACTTTAGATTTACGTTCAGGGCCTGCAATTACACGTTCTATAGATTCTTCTAAAGAATTCATAGAAATTGATTTTTTATTTCTACGAGCAGATAATAATGCCGCTTCATTTACTAAATTACTTAAATCTGCACCTGTAAAGCCTGGAGTACGACGAGCTAATACATTTACATCTACATCTTTATCTACTGGTTTACCTTTAGTATGCACTTTTAAAATGGCTTCACGACCACGGACATCTGGTCTATCTACTACAATTTGTCTATCAAAACGACCAGGACGTAAAAGTGCAGGGTCTAAAATATCAGGTCTATTTGTCGCCGCAATAATAATAATACCTTCATTTGCAGCAAAACCATCCATTTCAACAAGTAATTGGTTCAATGTTTGTTCACGTTCATCATGACCACCGCCAAGACCTGCACCACGCTGACGACCTACAGCATCAATTTCATCGATAAATACGATACATGGAGCATTCTTTTTCGCTTGTTCAAATAAATCACGTACACGAGATGCACCTACACCTACAAACATTTCTACGAAATCAGAACCACTGATTGTAAAAAATGGTACGCCAGCTTCACCTGCTACAGCTTTTGCCAATAATGTTTTACCTGTACCTGGAGGGCCAAATAATAATACCCCTTTAGGAATTCTTGCACCAAGGTCATTAAATTTCTTTGGATGTTTTAAAAATTCTACAACTTCAGCAAGTTCCTGTTTAGCCTCATCAGCACCAGCAACATCACTAAAAGTAACTTTTACCTTACCATCACCCATCATTTTTGCACGACTTTTACCAAAACTCATCACACGGCTTCCACCACCTTGTGATTGTTGCATGATGAAGAACCAAACCCCAATAAGTAAAAGCATTGGTAATAAAGAAGAGAATAATGTTGTCCACCAAGGTGTTTCTGGAGGATTTTCTGCTTTAATATCTACACCATTATTACGAAGATTTTTTACAAGTTCTTCATCACTATTAGGATATCCTGGGGTAATAGTTGTAAATTCAGTACCATCTTTAAGTGTACCTTTAATATTGTTATTTTGCATAACAACTTTAGATACATTTTTATCATCAACTTGTTTCACAAATTCTGTATAGTCTATTTCCTGTTTATTACTCGTATCAACTGAAAAATGGTCTATTACAGTTATCGCTACAAGAATAATTAACAAGTAAAAACCTACATTCCTTAAAAATTTATTCAATCGACTGCCTCCTCATAGCATTATCTACAAATCATAATTATAAATTATATCATATAAATACGCCAATTAATAGCATATCTATTCATTTATATATTATTTTGTATACACCTCTGGTTTCAAAACTCCGATATATGGTAAATTACGATATTTGCTGTCATAATCAAGTCCATAACCTACTAAAAATTCATTTGGAACTTCAAAACCTACATAATCAACATCAATATCTACAGTTCTACGTTCAGGTTTATTAAGTAATGTACATAATTTTATGCTTGCTGGTTTACGAGCTTTTAAATTCTTTAATAAACAAGATAAAGTAAGACCAGAATCTACAATATCTTCAATGACAAGAACATGTTTACCTTCAATAGTATCATCTAAATCTTTAAGAATTTTTACTTCTCCGCTACTTACAGAACTTCTACCATAGCTAGAAGCTACCATAAAATCAAAAGCTACTGGTACATTTATTTCACGTACTAAATCAGTATAAAAAACAATAGCACCTTTCAAAATACAAATAGCATAAATTTCTTTACCTGCATAATCTTCATTGATTTGCTGAGCTATTTTTTTTACACCAGCTTGCAATTGTTCTTCACTAAAAAGTACACTTTTAATATCTTCTTGCATTGTTGTCATAACTAAAAACCACCTAATTAATTTTTTTTAAATTTAAATATATTATATGTTTACTATGTTTGTTTACGGTATAAAAATCACTTTGTTGTATACCAGCAATCCAAATAATTCCCTGTTCATCACAAACTAAAGGAATCTTATCTCTTAATTCTACAGGTATTTTTTTATCAATAAAAATATCTTTCAATTTTTTATTACCCTGCATACCCTTAGGTATTATTCTATCACCATTTTTTCGATTACGAATCGTTATTTTCCCTACCACTTTTTCAGCATCGATAATGCAACACTCTCTGCCTTTTATCGACTCTTTCAAGTTTATATTATCTACTTGCTCTATTTTTTCAATATAGATACTTTCTCCCGTAGGTAAAATATTTTTCTGATTGAACTTCGCCAATATTTCATAGTGAATACTATTTTCTCTAAATTGTTCTTTAGAGTCTTGTTTATAAAAAACTAAATCTTCATAACTTATTTTTATTCGTAATTCTTTAGGTAATTGTAAAATAGCACCCGTATGTCCATTGTATAAAAACTTATCAATTTTATCAATATGAACAAAACTAATATTTTCTAAATTATTTTGTAATTTAGATATAATATATCTATATACAGCCAATCTTATAGCTTCATGCTCTTTTAATAATAAAGATTTTTGAATACTTATCTTATTATTTAAATAAATACAATTTTTCTCATAGAAATTTTTCACATAAAACTCTACAAAACTATGTTCTCTAGCAATAATTTTGGCATTATTACAAACAGCTGTGACTACTTTGGGATTATATTCTTGCATCTTCGGAATTAAATCCAAACGAATTCTATTTCGTTCATAAAGTAAACTATTATTGGTTTCATCTGTTCTAGGATTTAACATATTTTCTTTACAATAAAGTTCTATTTCATCACGATAAAGGCACAAAAATGGGCGATATATATCATTATTTATTACCTTCATTCCACTTAAACCATCAGCACCTGCACCACGAATAAAATGCTGTAAAATAGTTTCTGCTTGGTCATTTAAATGATGTGCAGTTAAAATTTTATTTGTATTGATTTTTTTTGCTACTTTTCGTAAAAATTCATATCTTAATACTCTAGCTAATGTTTCTACCGAAGTTTTCTTTTCCATTTGTTTCTCTAAAACTGCTAAATGCCCCAAGAAAAAAGGAATATTTTTTTCTTTGCAATAATTTTCTACATATTTTGCATCTTCTAATGATGTTATTTCTCGAATACCATGTTCAGCATGCGCTACATTTATTTTCAAATGATATTTTGGACTTAATTTCAATAAAATATCCACTAAAGCCATCGAATCTGGCCCACCAGAACAAGCTATTACTAGCTTGTCATTCATTTTAAATATTTTATTTTCTATACAAAAACTTTCTACTTTTTTTATTATTTCTTTACTTTTTGGATTTGTCGATATCATTAAAATTTTACCTCAAAATCACGTAAAATATCTTATAATCTTATTTTATATCTATTAATAAAAAGCACTCTTTAAAAAATTAAAGAGTGCTTTCTATTTTTATTCGTATTTACGAGAACCGCCACCACGGCCACCACGTTTAGAATCAGTCTTACGACGTAAATCTGTGAGTTTTTCATCACTATCTTTTAAAAACTTGGATAATTTATCTTCAAAAGATACACCGTTATTATTGTGTTTACGGAAATCATTATTAAATTGCTTACGAGGAGCAGGACGGAAATTAGTATTTGCAGGACGTGCATTATTATTATGCTGTGGTTCTGCTTTTTTCTCCTGTAATTGTTTAATAGAAAGTCCTATTTTTCCATGGTCATCAACACTTAGTACTTTGACTTTTACTTTGTCTTTTTCTTTCAAAAAGTCGCTTACATCTTTAACATAAACATCTGCAACTTCAGAAATATGTACTAAACCAACTTTTCCACCAGGTAATTCAACAAAAGCACCAAACTTAGTAATACCTGTTACAACACCATCTAAGATATTGCCAACTTCGATTGACATACTACTTTTATGTCCTCCTTAAGATAATTAGCATATTTGCTTTTAAGCTTTTATTATTATAACCTTGCATAACAAATAGTGTCAATAAAATGTTATTGTTTTTCTTCAAAAATATATGGTACTTCTCCCGGTTTTGTCATGCCTAATTCTTCACGTGCCACTTTTTCTACATATTCATTTGTATTTAGTTTCGATTTTTCTTCATTTAAATCTTCATTAATGGCTTTAGCCTTATCTAATCGTTCTTGCGCTATTATTGTTTGTTCATTTACTTCACTTAAATACATTTCTTGTCTAACAATAATATATCCCAAATAAACAATAATTAAAACAAACGCAAAAATTATACACCTTTCCATTATTTTTTTAATCATATTTTCACCTATTTTATATTATTATTCTAGACCTAACATATCAGATATTACATCTGCTATATTATCTGCAGCATATGGTTTTTTCAAAAGTTTTGCATTTGCTCGTAGTTTTGGCAAAATTGTTGCATCAGATAAAATTTCTCTAATTACTGCATCTAATGTATCTTGATGTTTTACCCAAATAGCTGCTCCATTTTCTGAAATAAATTTTGCATTATCTCCCTCTGGTCCTGGAATTGGATCATGTAAAACAATTGGCAATTCTCTACTTAAAGCCTCACTAATTGTAAGCGCACCCGGTTTACTAATTAAAAAAGTAGCAACTGACATGAATTCTTGAATATTATGCGAATAACCCCATACAAAAATATCTTGCTTAGAATGCTGTGCATATTCATTCATTTCCGACCATAAAGATACATTTGCACCTGTAATTACCAAAATCTGTAATTTTATTTTTAATCTTTCCAATTGACAAAGTGCATTTTTTACACTACCTAAACCAAGTCCACCACCCATAATCAAAGCTATGGGCTCATCTTTTTTTAGTTTAAATTTAGTCAAAAGCTCATCTTTATCATATTCTAAACGGAAATCATATCCTATTGGTATACCTGTAACAAAAATCTTTTCTTCTAATAATCCTTGTTTTACCATTTCCTTTTTTAATTGTTCATTAGCAGTAAAATATATATCAATATTTTTATATAACCAAAATTGATGTACACAAAAATCAGTCATTACTGTAACTAAAGGAATGTTTATATCTCCTGTTTGTTTTAAGTAAGAAGCAGCTGCACATGGAAATGGATGAGTACAAATTACCATATCTGCTTCATATTTTTTTATAAGTTCCTTCATATCTTTTTTCATTGCATGGGCAAAAACAGATTGGATTGTACTTCCTTTGGTAGAATCTGAAGTAAATTTATAAAAAAATTCATATACATTTGGGGTATGATCTAACATTTTCAAATATATATCTTTTACTAAACTATTAAAATATGCTGTTTCTGTTGACATAAAGTCAATAACATTTACTTTATTGGCAGGATACTTTCTTTTTATCGCCTCCGCAACAGCATTTGCAGCTTTATTATGACCTGAGCCCATTGATGCTGTAACAACAAGAATATTTTTACCTGACATATATTTTTATCCTCCAGCTTATCGACTTTCCTAAAACGTTAAACTTTCATTTAATTAATAATTATATTTTATATTTATGTAACTTAAAATACTTTTAGGAAATCATGAAATATTTTAGTACGCATTAAAATACAATGCTACTTCAAGTATATTCATTATTTTTTTATAATATTTATACACTAAATATCTAATAATCTTAGATATCTCTTTATTAATAATTTACATTTTATCATATTCAATTTATACTGTAAAATAAATGACTATGAATTATATGTGAAAAATATATTAAAAAAAATATATATCTATAATATTTGGAGGCTTTATTTTTTGATGAATAAACATTGGGAAATACTCGCTATTGATGAAAAAAAACAATTACAACTAAAAAAAGATTTACACATTTCTTCTACACTTGCTAATATTTTAGCTCGCAAAGATTTAGATACAAAAAAAGCTAAATTATTTCTAAATCCTGAAACTATTCCTTATCATGATCCATTTTTATTAAAAGATATGAATAAAGCTTGTTCTCGTTTGGCTACTGCTTTAAAAAACAATGAAAAAATTTGCATCTATGGTGATTATGATGTTGATGGTGTAAGCTCTACTGCTTTACTTATGCTAGTTTTATCTGATTTAGGTTTTGATATAAATTATTATCTTCCTGACCGTCATAGTGAAGGTTATGGTCTTCATATTGATTCTTTAGATAAATTAATTCCTAAATATGATTTATTAATCACTGTAGATTGTGGTATCACTGCTCTTGAAGAAATAGCTTACGCTAAGGATAAAATAGATATTATTTTAACTGACCATCATTTACCTCGAGAAACTTTGCCTGACGCTTTAGCTGTTATCAATCCTATGCAAAAAGAATGCACTTACCCAAATAAAACGCTTTGTGGCGTAGGTGTTGCTTTTAAACTTTGCCAAGGTCTATATCAATTTTTTCATAAAGATATATCCATTTTAGAAAAATATCTAGATATTGTAGCTTTAGGTACCATTGCTGATATTGTGCCACTTATTGATGAAAATCGTCGCATTGTAAAAAAAGGCTTGGCTAAAATCAATAATCTGGGCATAAAAACTTTAGTTAATATCTGCGATTATGATGAAAATAATTTAAATACTGGTCATATTGGTTTTGGTATTGCACCTCGTTTAAATGCAGCTGGAAGACTTGCTCATGCTAGTAGCGCTGTAGATTTATTACTTGCTAAAACTACTGATTTTGCTCAAGAAAAAGCCCTTTATCTCGATAAAGAAAACAAACTTCGTCAGGAAATAGTTGAAACCATTTTTAACGAAGCTGTAGATAAAATTGAACAAAATAATTTACAAAATAATAAAATTATTATTGTTTTTGGCGAAAATTGGAATGAAGGGGTTATCGGTATTGCTGCCTCTCGTTTACAAGAAAAATATTATCGTCCGATTATTATAATTGCCATCAAAGATAATATCGGCAAAGCATCTTGTCGCAGTATTGATGGTTTGCATATGAAAAATGCTCTTACTTATTGTGAAAAAGATTTAATGGTTTATGGTGGACATTCCAAAGCCGCTGGTTTTACTATTAATTTGGCTAATTTAGATAAATTTATTACTCATATGCACACTTATGTTGATGAACATTTACAAGACAAAGATTTAATTCCTAGTTGTAAGGTAGAGTCTGTAATATCTCCTGAAGATATTACATTAGAAGTTATTAGTGAATTATCTTTATTAGAGCCTTTTGGTATGGATAATCCTAAACCTCAATTTGTTTGTCAAAACATTTTGGTAAATCAAGCTAATATAATTGGTAAAGAACATAATCATTTACGTTTTAATTTTAAATTCAATGATAATAATAAACAATATACTGCTATTGGTTGGCATATGGCTGATTTCGCAAAAGAAATTCAAGGAAAAGCTATCGATATTCTTTTTCAACCTGAACTTAATTCCTGGAATGGTAATAATTATCTACAATTTAAATTAAATGACCTTCGCTTAAACAACCAAGATATAACATATTTAGAAAAATTTCCGTCATATAGTTTAATTAGTAAATTATATTTATGTTTACGAAAATATTGTACTGACCATTCATCTTCTACAATAAAAACATCACTTGGCCTTACTCTACTAAAACAAACATATAATATAGATATCTCTTCATATTGTTTAGAACAATGTTTAATTATTTTAAGTGAAATTCAAATTTTAACTTTCAACAAACAGCAAATTACATTACTACCACTTCCACAAAATAAATTAGATATAAAAAATTCACCAACTTTTGCCAAAAGATTTACTAAATGTTTACTATAAATCTAATATTATATAGATAACTTGATAAATTGACTTGAAATCATTTATTATATATAATTATAAAAGTTTTTTAAAAATTTTCTTGAGACTTTCAGACTTTAGATTATTAATCGCAATATTGGAGGTAGATTAGTTTGAAGTACATGAGCGGAAAAGAACTCCGTAGAAGATATCTTGACTTTTTTGTCAAAAATGGACATTTAGAACTTCCTAGTGCATCTTTAATTCCTAAAGATGACCCTAGCTTATTAATGATTGGTGCTGGTATGGCTCCATTCAAAGCTTATTTTACTGGTAAAATGACACCACCTCGTACACGTATAACTACAAGTCAACGTTGCGTACGTACTGGTGATATTGAAAACGTTGGTCG
Organism: uncultured Megamonas sp.; assembly: GCA_963558795.1. GTDB lineage: Bacteria > Bacillota > Negativicutes > Selenomonadales > Selenomonadaceae > Megamonas. Next base: position 23,865 of record CAUWIH010000030.1, read on the forward strand.
TACTGCTCGTCACCATACTTATTTTGAAATGCTTGGTAATTTCTCTTTTGGTGATTATTTTAAATATGATGCAATTCGTTGGGCTTGGGAATTTTTAACTGTCGAACTAGAACTTCCAAAAGATAAACTTTGGGCTACAATCTATCCTGATGACGAAGAAGCTTATAAATTCTGGACAACTGAAACAGATATCAATCCTGAACATATCGTAAAATTAGAAGACAATTTCTGGGAAATTGGTACTGGCCCATGCGGTCCTGACTCTGAAATCTTCATTGACCTTGGTGAAGAACGTGGTTGTGATAGTCCAACTTGCGGTGTTGGCTGTGATTGCGACCGTTATCTTGAAATTTGGAATCTTGTATTTACTCAATATGACCGTACAGATGACGGTAAATATAATCCACTTGTGCACAAAAATATTGATACTGGTTGTGGTCTTGAACGTCTTGCATCTGTATTACAGGGCAAACCTTCAAACTTTGAAACCGATTTAATGTTCCCAATCATTGAATATGCAAGTAAAGTAGCTAATAAAGAATATGGTAAAGATAAAGAAACTGATATTTCTTTAAAAGTTATTGCTGACCATGCTAGAAGTATCTCTTTTATGGTTATGGATGGCATTTTACCTTCTAATGAAGGTCGTGGCTATGTACTTCGTCGTTTACTTCGTCGTGCTGTTCGCCATGCTCGTACACTTGGTATTGAACAAAAATTCTTAGCAGGTGCTGTAGATATAGTTGCTGAAATCTATAGTGGCGTTTATGATGAACTCACTAACCGCAAAGATTACATCAAAAAAGTTATTAGTCTTGAAGAAGACCGTTTTGCTACTACATTAAATCAAGGTATGGATTTATTAAATGCTGAAATCGAAACATTAAAAGCTACTAATAAAACTGTTCTTGATGGTGAAATCGGATTTAAACTCTATGATACTTATGGGTTCCCTTGGGAATTAACAGATGAAATTCTTCATGAAAATCATATGACTTTAGATAAAGAAGCATTTGATAAAGCTATGGATGCTCAACGAACTCGTGCACGTAACGCTCGTGGTGAAAACAAACGTATGGATATTCCTGATTTACGTGATAGCAATATCGGTGAGCTTAAAATTGATGAAAATGCTCGTCAAGCAAAAATTGTTTGTATTTGGAAAGATGCTAAAACTACTGATACACTCGAAGATGGTGATGAAGCTGGCGTAATTTTAGATATCACTCCATTTTATGCTGAAGGTGGCGGACAAGAAGGTGATATCGGTAATTTAAAAACTGATATGGGTAACGCTCAAGTTGTTGATACTAAAAAACTTCCAGACGGTTCTGTTTACAATATTGTACACGTAACTGAAGGTAGCCTTCATGTTGGCGATACTGTAGAAATCACTGTAGATATGGAAAATAAACTTGCTTCTGCTCGTAATCATACTGCAACTCATCTTTTACAAGCTGCTTTAAAACGTGTTGTTGGCGACCATATCAATCAGGCTGGTTCTGCTGTTAATGCTCATCATTTACGTTTTGACTTCTCTAGCTTTGAAGCTATCACTCCTGAACAACTTCAAGCTGTTGAAGATATGGTTAATGCTGAAATTCTCACTTGCCAAGATGTAGAAATTTCTCATATGAACCAAGATGAGGCAAAAAAAGCTGGTGCTATGGCTTTATTTGGTGAAAAATATGGTGATATCGTTCGTGTTGTAAATGTTCCTGGTTTTAGTATGGAACTTTGTGGCGGTAGCCATGTGAAAAATGTTGGTCAAATCGGTATGTTTAAAATCATTAGCGAATCTGGTGTAGCTGCTGGCGTTAGACGTATTGAAGCTATTACTGGTAAAGCAAGCATTGATTATATGAATGCTAAAGCTAACCTTTTAAACACAACAATCAACACATTAAAAACTAACGAAACTAACCTTTGCGATAAAATTAATAATTTACTTGCTGAAAATAAAGAAATGAAATCTGAACTCAGCAAAGTTCAAGCAGAACGTGCTAAAGCAGATTCTAATAAATTATTAATGGCATTAAAAGATTATAACGGTATAAATGTAGTTGTTGGTAAAATTCAAGCTACAAACATGGACGAACTTCGTAACAGTGCAGATTTACTTTGCAATAAATTTGATACTGCTGGTGTAGTTGTTCTTGGTGCTGTATTAAACGATAAAGTAAACTTTGTTGTAAAAGCAAATAAAGAAGCAACAGCTCGCGGTATTCATGCTGGTAAAATTGTTAAAGAAGTTGCTATTGTTACTGGTGGTAATGGTGGTGGACGTCCTGACATGGCTCAAGCAGGCGGTAAACAACCAGAAAAATTAAATGATGCATTTGCCAAAGCTCATGAAGTAATTCAAGCTCAAATAAAATAATTTTAGCTATAAAAAAGAGGCTGTCTTAGCCTCTTTTTCTTTTAAATATTTAAATATAATTTATTAGACTATAGTCTTTAATAGTAAATTGTTATCATATTTGTTATAATTGATACATAGATTTAATCTATTATATTTTAAATATTGTATAGATATTTTGAGGTGATTTTTATGTCCAGTATTAAAGATGAAACTATGCTATTTAATTTTGGCGCAGATGATGATAAAGCGGCAAAAGCTCTTTGCTTATCTTGCCGTGCTATGTTAGAAAAAGGTTATAGTCCTATTAATCAATTAGTAGGATACTTACTTTCTGATGACCCTGCATATATTACTAGTAATAAAAATGCTCGCAATGAAATTCGTAGACTTGGTCGTGATGAATTATTAGAAGAGCTTGTACGTTTTTATCTTGAAAACAATGAAAATATTAAAAAAGGTGAATAACTATTTATGAGAATTTTATCTCTTGATGTCGGTGATAAAACCGTCGGTATAGCTGTTAGTGATGAACTCTTATTTACAGCACAAGGTGTTGAAACTATCCGTAGAAAATCCTATAAACATGATTTAGCTCGTATCCGTGAATTAAGTGCACAATATGAAACTAAAAAATTTGTAGTAGGCTTACCTAAAAATATGAATGGCACTGTCGGCGAACGCTGTGATATCGTAAAACATTTCACAGAGAAAATTTTAGAAGATATTCCTGATGCTGAAATTATCTTTTGGGACGAACGCCTATCTACTGTGGCTGCTGACCGATATTTATTAGAAGCAGATGTCAGTCGCTCAAAACGTAAAAAAGTAATCGATAAAATGGCTGCTGTTTTTATTCTTCAAGGATATCTTGACAGCCTAAAATAAACTACAGATAAATAATAATCATTATTTTATTTGGGAGACTTTATATGACTAGAATTGATAAACGAAATGCTGACCAACTGCGTCAGTTCAAAATTACTAAATACTTTCAAAAATATCCAGCTGGTTCGGTCTTGATTGAAACAGGTAATACCAAAGTTATTTGTGCTGCAAGTATTCAAGATAGTGTACCTTCATTTCTTCGTGGCTCTGGTACTGGCTGGTTAAATGCTGAATACAGTTTACTTCCATCTTCTACATTAACTCGTTCACCACGAGAAGCCGCTCGTGGTCGTCAAAATGGACGTACACAAGAAATCCAACGTCTTATTGGTCGTTGTTTACGTAGTGTTATGGACTTTAAAGCTTTAGGCGAAAAAACAATTACAATTGACTGTGACGTTATTCAAGCCGACGGTGGTACACGTACAGCTTCTATCACAGGTGCTTTTATTGCTTTAGCTGAAGCTTTAGATACTATTTATGATCCCCAAAAACCATTCCCACTCAAAGATTTTGTAGCTGCAACTAGTGTGGGAATTTCTCCAGATAATGAAGTTTTACTTGATTTATGTTACGAAGAAGATTCTTCTGCTATTGCCGATATGAACATCGTAATGACAGGTGAGGGACAATTCGTAGAAATTCAAGGAACAGGAGAAAAACACCCATTTTCACCTGAACAATTTTCACAAATGCTCAATTATGCACAAAAGGGCATTGATGAATTAATATCTTATCAAAAAGATATATTAGGTAATAATTTAGTTTGGAAAATAGGAAGGATACCTTAATGAAAAAAATTATTGTAGCTACTAAAAATCAAGGTAAAATAAAAGAAATGATTAATTCTTTTACTGATTTACCAGTAGAATTACATTCTTTATCTGAATTTGGTCCTTTACCTGAAGCCATTGAAGATGGCAATACTTTTACTGAAAATGCTCTAAAAAAAGCTAGATTTTATGCAAAAGAAACAGGACTGGCTTGTTTAGCTGATGATTCAGGTCTTGAAATTGCTGTTTTAGATAATGCACCTGGCATTTATTCTGCCCGTTTTGCAGGTTATCATGCTGACGACCTTGCCAATAATCAAAAAATGCTCTCTGAACTAAACAATAAACAAGTTGAATCTTCACCTGCACAATATGTTTGTTCATTAGTATTTGTTGATACTGATGGCACTGAACTCACTAGCATTGGTAAATGTAAAGGAATTATTCGTAATTTTGCTCAAGGAAACAATGGTTTTGGCTATGATCCTTATTTTTTTGTTCCAGAATTAAACAAAACTATGGCTGAACTTTCTATTGAAGAAAAAAATAAAATTAGTCATCGTGGTAAAGCATTATTTGCCATGGAAAAACAATTAGGGGATTATTTAAAATGAAAATTGGAATTATCAGTGACAGTCATAACGATTTAAGCGCTATTGACAATGCAATTTGTTTAGCTCCAGATGTTGCTTGCTGGTTTCATGCTGGCGATAGTATTTCTGATGCTGAATATTTAATGAACGTCGCACAAAAACAAGTTTTTGCCGTTCCTGGAAATATTGATTGGTTTTCTACTGCCCACAAAGAAGTATTAGTTGAAATTGCGGGCATTAAGGTTCTTATAACCCATGGGCATCAATATAATGTAAAGTCTACTAGACAATATCTTTATGAACATTCCCTTAAAACAGATGCTGATTTAATTATTTATGGTCACACTCACATTGGTAAACAAGAAATCATTAAACATAAATATCTTGTAAATCCTGGTAGCGTTTCTGAACCTAGAGATGGCCTCAAACCATCTTTTATGATTGCCGATATTTCACCTGAAGAAATAAAAATAAATCGTATATTTTTAGAAGAAAACAATAAATAATATTTATGTCTAATTTTATCTAGCTTAATTTTTGTATTTTTAAAATCAGCAATCTTTATGCTAAGCAAAACATATTTTTGTATTTTTTGTTACATAAATATGTTTTATCCATAAAAGTGAATAGCCTTCAACTTTAATAATATTAAGGGTTTCAGGCATTTTGGGTGTTGAAAGAGTTGCAAAAATATGCTAGAATTTCTAATATACAGAGATATTTTTATCTTAATTGAGTTCGTTATAAATCCCCCACTACTAAACATTAGTGGTGAGAGTTAATTTATTAGAGATTGGACAATCTCAAAATAGATAATTTTTATTTATTAAAAAATTCTTTAACTACATACAATTAATTAAAGAATATGTCCTTAACCGCTAGTCATAAGTGGGGATAGCCTAAAACTTTAAGGAAGTTTAAAATCATTAAACAATGACTAATATTTTAATCCATTGGAGGGGTTATGGTGCGTACAATCCAAGCAGAACAAATCACTCAAGAAGTAGCGCAAATGTGTAAAGAAGCTGCCTACTATTTACCAGGAGATGTTTTTGCCGCTCTTGAAAGAGGTAGACTTAGCGAAAAATCTCCTGTTGGACGAGAAGTTCTCGACCAAATTATTACTAATGCAAAAATTGCAAAAGAAGAAGACAGACCTATTTGCCAAGATACTGGTATGACTATCGTTTTCGTAGAATTAGGTCAAGACATTCACATTGAAGGTGGCAATCTTAACGATGCTATCAATGCTGGTGTTGCTAAAGGTTACACAGAAGGTTACTTACGTAAATCTGTTGTTGCTGAACCACTTTTCGATCGTAAAAATACTCAAAACAACACTCCAGCTGTTATCTACACTGAAATCGTTCCTGGCGATAAACTTACTATCCAAGTTGAACCAAAAGGTTTCGGTAGTGAAAACAAATCCGGCTTAAAAATGCTTGTACCAGCTGATGGTGTAAAAGGCGTAAAAAAAGCTGTTATGGACATTATTCTCCATGCTAGCTGTAATCCTTGCCCACCTATGGTTGTTGGTATTGGTATCGGTGGTACTATGGACCGTGCTGCTGTTATGTCTAAAAAAGCATTACTTCGTCCAACTA
>CAUWIH010000031.1:0-29392 GCA_963558795.1 uncultured Megamonas sp.
AAATCAAAATATGCGAGTGGCTATGTTAAGTTAATTTTTATACAAAATAAAATACTAAGTATCTTTTTTAGTTAAAAATAAAGAAAAAATATACTATAATATAGATAATTGAATTTTAGCTAGAAAAAAGGTGAGTATTATGTCTAATTTTACTTTTTTAATAGGTCAAGATGAATATAAATTATTTGCTAATGCAGCTATTGAAGCGGAAAAAGTATATGCAACCTCTCCGTCAATGTGTGCTGTAGGCTGTAGAAAAGCATTAGAATTAGCAGTAAAATGGGTATACTCTGCGGATAATACTATAGAAAAACCATATCGAGATAATTTGCAATCATTAATACATGAACCAACATTTAAATTTGCTTTGGATAGTAAAACTTGGGAAAAATTACCATTTATTATAAAATTAGGTAATTTGGCGGTACATACCGAAAAAGTAATACAAGCTAATGATGTCATTTTATCATTAAAAGGTTTATTTGAATTTATTCAATGGATAGATTATTGTTATGGTAAGAATTACCAAGAACGCAGTTTTCAAGAATTAGCTATTCCTGCTCAAAAATTAGAAATTGATACAAAAAAAGTAAAAGAACAAGAAGCTTTATTATTACAAAAAAATTCGGAAATAGAAAAATTACGTAAACAAATAGAAAAATTATCGACACAATATACTACTGAAAAAGCTATTCATCAAGAACAACGAGTTTTTGTTTCAGAAGATATTAATGAATATACAACACGTAAAATCTATATAGATGTAGATTTAAAAACAATGGGTTGGCAATTCACTGGAGAAAATATAGATGTAACAGAAGAATTTCCAATAAATGATATGATGGGAATAGATGGACAAAAAGGCTATATCGATTATGTATTGTGGGGAAAAGATGGAAAGCCTTTGGCTGTAATTGAAGCAAAAAAAGCAAGTAAAGATCCTAATAGTGGTCTACAACAAGCTAAATTATATGCAGATAGTTTGGAAAGAAAGTATAAACGTAGACCATTTATTTTTACAACAAATGGTTTTGAAACGTATTTTTGGCAAGATAAAAATTTTCCGTATCGTAAAGTAAGTAGTGTATTTAGTAAAACTGATTTACAAAAATTGATGAATCGACAATTCATACAAAAAGATTTAAATAGTATTGAAATTGCTGATAAGATAACGGATAGATATTACCAAAAACAAGCTATAAGAGCTGTATGCGATGATTTAATCAAAGGTATTCGTCGTCATTTGTTAGTTATGGCTACAGGAACAGGAAAAACACGAACAGCAGCTAGTTTAGTTGATGTTTTAAGTAGAGGCAATTATATAACTAATGTATTATTTTTAGCAGATAGAACAGCATTGGTAAAACAAGCAAAAGATGACTTTAAAAATTATTTGCCTTCAATGTCATTATGTAATTTATTATCTAATAAAGATGATAAAAATGCTCGTATTGTATTTTCTACGTATCCTACAATTTTAAATGCTATTGATGAAACTAAAACCAAAGATGGATTAAAATTATTTACTCCAGCACATTTTGATTTAATTATTATTGATGAAAGTCATCGTAGTATTTTTAAAAAATATAAAGCGATATTTGCTTATTTTGATGCAATTTTAGTAGGACTTACAGCTACACCAAAGACTGACGTTGTTAGAAATACATACGAATTTTTTGAAATGGAAGATAAAGTCCCTACTTTTGCATATGATTACGAAACTGCGGTAGAAAAAGACCATGTATTAGTACCATATTATAATATTGAAGTACAGACAAAGTTTATGGAAAAAGGTATATCTTATGATGAATTGTCTAAAGAAGAACAAGACCGTTATGAAAATGATTTTACTGAAGATGATGGTAAGATGCCTGAGTTTATAGAATCAAATAAACTGAATAAATGGGTATTCAATCAAAGTACAGTAGATATTGTATTACAAGATTTAATGAATAATGGTATAAAAATTAATGAAGGCGATTGTTTAGGCAAAACGATAATTTTTGCACAAAACAAAAAACATGCAGAATATATTGTAGAACGATTTAATAAATTATATCCACAATATAGAGGTGAATTTGCAAGAAAAGTAGTATGTGATGATAATTATGTACAAACCATTATCGATGATTTTAAAAATCCTAATAAAAATTTGCAAATAGCAGTATCTGTAGATATGTTAGATACAGGAATTGATGTGCCTGAATGTGTAAATTTAGTATTTTTCAAAAAAGTACGTTCAAAAACAAAATTTTGGCAGATGATAGGCAGAGGCACTCGTTTATGCAAGGGCTTAGAATTATTTGATAAAAAAGAAGGCTTATATAGAGATAAAAAATACTTTTTTATTTTTGATTACTGTGGTAATTTTGCATTCTTTCGTAAACATATAAATGGTTTTGAAGCACAAGAAACACAAACTTTATCAGAAAAAATTTTTATAAAAAAGATAAAATTAATAAGATTTTTACAAACTAATGACTTCATAGATAAAAAATATCAAGATTTTCGTAAATCTTTAGTTGATGAATGTCATCAACTAATCATGAATTTAAATAAAGATTTAATTACGGTAAAATTAAATTTACGCTACGTAGTAAAATATCAAAATATAAACGAATTTACGTATTTAGCAGAAGATATTAGTGAATTAACGAAATATATAGCACCATTAATAACTACTGAAGATAATGATGAATATGCGAAAAAATTTGATAACTTTATTTACAATATGATGTTATCAATTATAGAAGCAAATTCAAAGAATAAATTAAAAAAATTTAAACAAGAATTTTATAATATTACTAATCAGTTATTAACTAAAATGACAATTCCTCAAATAAAAGAAAAGCAAAACCTTATTCAAAGTATTGCAAGTTATGATTTTGAAATGAAAGATGAAATTATTGTTTTAGAACAATTACGTAAAGAAATACGTTCATTGATTAAATTTTTAGTAAAAGAAGGTCAATATAAAACAATATTTACAAATTTAGAGGATAATATTATTCGTGAAACAAAAGGTTTATATGTAGATCCAGGATATGATTTTGAAAATTATAAGTTAAAAGTAAATAGATATATTCATGAACATAATAATATTTTATCTGTATATAAATTAACTCATAATATTCCTCTAACAAAAGTTGATTATGCTGAATTAGAACGCATTTTAGTAGAAGAATTAGGGACTAAAGAAGATTATAAAAAAGAATATGCTGATACACCATTTGGTTTACTGATTAGACGTATTTCTAAAATGGATCGAGAAAGTGTAAATGAAGCCTTTTCAAAATTTATAAACGAACAATCTTTAAATCAACAACAAATTGCTTTCATGGAAAAAATTATTGATTATATCACTGAATTTGGTTATATAGATGATGTTATGGATTTAATGAAACCTCCATTTGATCGACCTTTTAATTTTATAAAAATTTTTGATATAAAAAAACAACTATTAATTAAACAAACATTAGATAATATTAAGCAAAACGCAATTGATATTATTGCATAAAAATTGAATTGATAATGAATATTAAGGTGGTTTTTTATGGCAAGTATTCGTGATGTAGCCAAATTAGCACAAGTAGCACCAAGTACAGTATCTTTGGTATTGAATAATAAAGGATATGTTTCTAAAACTGCTAGAGATAAAGTTTTAGCGGCAATAAAAGAATTAAATTATGTGCCCAATGAATTAGCCAGAAATTTATTTAGAAATTGCACAAATATCATAGGAGTAGTAGTTCCTGATATAGCACATCCTTTTTTTGGAACATTTATTCGTTTTTTAGAGATTGCTTTATATAAACAAGGCTATAAAATTTTAGTCTGCTCTACAATTGAAAGACAAAATGGTGAACATGAATTTGTTGATATGCTTAAACGACAAATGATTGATGGTATAATAATGGGCTGTCATTCATTAGAAGTAGATTTATATAAAGAAATCGATAAACCTATCGTTGCTTTAGATCGTGTAATTAACGATAATATACCAATTATTCGTTCTGATCATGAATTAGGTGGAAAATTAGCAGCACAAAGATTAATCAAAGCACAAGTAAAACATCCTTTGCAATTATTTGGCTCAAGAAAAGTAAATACACCCGCACATATACATCATTTATCTTTTACTGAAGAAATGAATAAACATAATATTAGTGTAAGTAAATATGAATTGGATTGGAATAAATTCAACATGGAATATTTTAAACAAGTAGCACATGAAATTTTACAAAAAGATGAAAAGATTGATGCTATTTATGGTGCAGATATGTTGGCTTGCGCTTTTTTAGGTGAAGCACATAAACGAAAAATAAATGTTCCCGATGATTTGAAAATAATTGCTTATGACGGCACATTTATAACAGAATGTGGCAGTTATAGTATTACCTCTATTGTTCAACCCATTGAAAAATTAGCACAAACAGCAGCCAAAATGATTGTAAATTTAATCAAAGGACTTAATGTAGATAAAGAAATTATTTTACCAGTTACTTTACATGAAGGCGAAACATGTTAATTTTATAAATTAGACCATCTAAAATCTCAAGTCTATCTGGGATTTTAGATGGTTTTTTATAATTTTTTATAAATTATAAAAAGATTGATTTTAACAATAAATAATGATAATATATAAACAAAGTCGAACGGGTTTGATAAAACTCGTTATTTTTAAACAAATTCATCGAACCCGTTTTATATTTTTAAGGAGAGAACAAAATGAATCATACAGATGCTTTATTAAAAGCCGAAAATTATCAAAGCAAAGCACAAAAATTAGCTCAACAAAGTTATTGGAAACCTAAATATCATATAACAGCTCCAGCAAATTGGATTAATGATCCTAATGGTTTTTGTTATTTTAATGGAGAATATCATTTATTTTATCAATATCACCCATATTCAAGTAAATGGGGTCCAATGCATTGGGGGCATGCAGTAAGTAAAGATTTAGCAAACTGGCAAAATAGACCAATAGCATTAGCACCTAGTAATGAATATGATAAAGATGGTTGTTTTTCAGGTAGTGCAATAGAAAAAGATGGCAAATTATATGTATTATATACAGGACATGTTGATTTAGAAAAAATAAATGTTGATGATAATGATAGAATTGAATCTCAATGTTTAGCTATTAGTGAAGATGGCATAAATTTTAATAAATTTGAGCAAAACCCCGTAATAAAAGAATTACCTCGAAATTTAAATTTATCTACAGAACATTTTCGTGACCCGAAAATTTGGCAACATGATAATATGTATTATGCTATAGTTGGTGCACAGACAAAACAAAAAACAGGGCAAGTAGTAGTATATAAATCAAAAGATTTATATCATTGGGAGTTTTTTAATATTATGGCTACTTCTAATGAACAGGAAAATCTTGGATTTATGTGGGAATGTCCAAATTTCGCCGAAATCAATGGATATGAAGCTTTAGTTTTATCGCCACAAGGTATAGCTCCAGAAGGCAATAAATTTTTAAATCTACATCAATCAGGTTATTTTTTAGGAAAGATGGATTATATTTCCGGTATATTTGAGCGTCAAAGTGAATTTGATTTATTAGATTATGGTTTTGATTTTTATGCACCACAAATAATGCAAGATAAAATAAATAATCGTTGTATTATGATAGGCTGGCTGGATATGTGGGAAACAACCATGCCAGAGCAAAAAGAACACTGGGCAGGTATGATGAGTATCCCTCGTATATTAACTATAAAAAATAATATGATTTATAGTATACCAGCTCCTGAACTTAAAATTTTAAGAAAAGAACATATTCATTACGAACAAGAAATACAAGAAGAAACATCTTTCACTAAGGTTTATGGCGATTGTTATGAATTAAATACTTGTATTGATTTTAAAAATGCGAAAAATTTTATGTTGAAATTACGTGTATCTGAGACAGAAGAAACCGTACTTACTTATGATAAAGAGCTTAAAATATTTAAATTAAATAGAAATAAATCAGGAAAAGCACTTAGCGGTGAACGTGAAGTAAATATTGATTTAATAGATAATAAACTTGAATTACAAATTTTTAGTGATAAATCATCATTAGAAATCTTTTTAAATAAAGGTCAACGTGTAATAAGTACGCGTATCTATCCAACAGAAAATGCCCAAAAAATCATTTTTTCTGCGGATAATGTAGTAAATTTAAATATTGATTTTTATAAACTTTAAAGGAGACTATGTAATGAAAAATTCAGTTTATTGGAAATTAAGTGGTTTTTGTTTTATGTTTTTCTTTTCCTGGTTAGTATTTTTTGCATTTTTACCAATTTGGTTTGGTCAAAAATTAGAGCTTTCTGGAATACAGATTGGAACTATTTATGCTTGTAATGCAATATTTACTATGTTATTTCAGCCTTGTTATGGATATATTTCAGACAAAATTGGCATGAAAAAATATCTATTATACTTCATTACGCTTTTAGTTGCTTTTACTGGGCCGTTTTTTGTATTTATTTATGGCCCATTTTTACAAAATATATTCTTTGCAGGGGTAATATGTGGTTCAATAATTTTGAGCTTAGCATATTTTGCTGGTTGTGCTGTTATTGAATCTTTCATCGAAAAAGCTAGTCGTATGTATAATTTTGAATTTGGTCGTTCACGTGCTTGGGGCTCATTAGGCGCAGCTGTAGGGGTATTTTGTGCAGGCCGTGCTTTTAATTATGATCCTGAATTAATTTTTTGGATGGCTTCTGCTGGAGCGATATTAATGTTTTTAATATTATTAACAGTAAAAATCGATGAAACTAAAGCAGATTTTATTAAAGAAGAACGTATTGGTTTTACAGATGTAAAACATTTATTTAAAATAAAAGATGTATGGTTATTTATGATTTTTATTATAGGGTCGGCATGTGTATATGGTGTTTTTGACCAACAATTCGCTATTTATTATGCTTCATTATTTCCAACAGTAGAAGAAGGTAATGAATTTTTTGGCTATTTGAATTCATTTCAAATTTTTCTTGAAGCTGGAGGTATGTGTATAGCACCTATTTTAGTAAATAAATTTGGTGCAAAACGTAGTTTAATTTTAGCTGGAGTAATTATGACTTTCCGTATGGTAGGTTCTGGTTTAGTTAACGATCCTATTAGTATTTCAATAATAAAATTGTTACATGCTGTAGAATTATCTATTTTATTAGTAGCCGTATTTAAATATCTTGCGAAAAATTTTGATACAAGATTATCTTCTGTGTTATATTTAGTAGGATATCAATTATCTAATCAAATTGGGCAAGCTATTTTATCACCAATTGTAGGAAATTTATATGACACCATTGGATTTAAAGACGCATATTTATTTTTAGGTGCAGTTGTTGGGACATTTACAATATTTGGTGCATGTGTATTAATTTCAGATAAAAAATCAGTAAAAAATAATATAGCTGAATTGGCTAAATAAATACAAAAAAGCGATTACCAAATTAATGGTAATCGCTTTTAATTTATTTACATTAGGTTTTGAGATGTAAAAATTACATCATGCCTGGCATTCCGCCACCCATGCCACCTGCCATAGCAGCAGCTGCAGCTGGATCAGCTTTTTCAGGTTTATCAGCAACGATTGTTTCAGTTGTGAGAACCATAGCAGCGATACTTGCAGCGTTTTGTAAAGCACTACGAGTAACTTTTGCAGGGTCAACGATACCAGCTTTAATCATATCCATGTATTCGCCAACTAAAGCATTATAACCAATACCTACACCAGCGGATTTAACATGTTCAACAACTACGGAACCTTCAAGACCAGCATTGTTTGCAATCTGACGAACAGGTTCTTCGATAGCACGTTTTACGATTTCAACACCAGTTTTTACATCGCCTTCAGCTTCAATGTTTTCAAGTGCGGATTGAATATCGATGAAAGTAGTACCACCACCAGCAACAATACCTTCTTCAACAGCAGCACGAGTTGCATTAAGAGCATCTTCGATACGAAGTTTTTTATCTTTCATTTCAACTTCTGTAGCAGCACCGATTTCAATTACTGCAACGCCACCGGATAATTTAGCAAGACGTTCTTGTAATTTTTCTCTATCAAAATCAGAAGTAGTTTCAGCAATTTGTTTTTTGATAATTTCAGCACGAGCTGTAATTTCATCTTTATCGCCAAAGCCGTCAACAATAGTAGTTTCTTCTTTAGAAGCACGTACTTGACGAGCACGACCAAGGTCAGAAAGTTCTACGCTATCAAGTTTGCGACCAAGTTCTTCACTGATTACATTACCACCAGTTAAAATAGCGATATCTTCAAGCATAGCTTTACGACGATCACCAAAACCAGGAGCTTTTACAGCAAGAGCTTTGAATGTACCACGAAGTTTGTTTACTACGATTGTAGCAAGAGCTTCGCCGTCGATATCTTCAGCAATGATAACAAGTTCTTTACCTTGTTTTACAACTTTTTCAAGGATTGGAAGAATGTCAGCGATTGCGGAGATTTTACGATCAGTGATAAGAATGAATGGGTCATCCATAACAGCTTCCATTTTATCTGTATCTGTAACCATGTATGGAGAAATGTATCCACGGTCAAACTGCATACCTTCTACAACGGAAAGGTTAGTTTGCATACCTTTGGATTCTTCAACAGTGATAACACCGTCTTTACCAACTTTTTCCATAGCGTCAGCAATTAAAGCACCAGTTTCTTCATCAGCGGAAGATACAGATGCAACCTGAGCGATAGCTTCTTTACCTTCAACTTTTTGAGATTTAGCTTTAATTTCTTCAACTAAAGCAGCAACAGCTTTTTCAATACCTTTTTTAATAATCATTGGGTTTGCACCAGCAGCTACGTTTCTCATACCTTCATGAATCATAGCTTGAGCAAGTAATGTAGCAGTAGTTGTACCGTCACCAGCGATATCATTAGTTTTTGTAGCAACTTCTTTTACAAGCTGAGCGCCCATATTTTCAAATGGATCTTCAAGTTCAATATCACGAGCGATAGTAACACCATCGTTTGTGATAGTTGGAGCACCAAATTTTTTATCTAAAACAACGTTTCTGCCTTTTGGGCCAAGTGTAACTTTTACAGCATTAGCTAAAGCGTCAACACCTCTACCGAGAGCTTGACGAGCATCTTCGCCAAATAATACTTGTTTAGCCATTTATAAAGAACCTCCTAGGATTATACATCAAAGTGTAATTAATTAGTTTCTGTAAATTATTCGATAACAGCTAAAATATCACTATCTCTAACGATTAAATAATCAATGCCATCGAATTTTACATCAGTACCAGCATATTTAGAGAAAATAACTTTGTCGTTTACTTTTACATCAAGAGCGACTTTTTTACCTTCAACATATTTGCCTTCACTTACTGCAACAACAACACCTTCTTGTGGTTTTTCTTTTGCAGTATCTGGTAAAACGATACCACTAGCAGTTTTAATATCGCCTTCAGAAACTTTAATAACAACTCTATCGCCTAATGGCTTAATCATTGTATATTCCTCCTATGCGTAAATAGATTTTATAACAAATTTTATATTGTTAGCACTCTATATTGATGAGTGCTAACTCACAATTCTTATAATATACAATTTTACAGAAAAAATCAATACCTTTAAAGCAAAAATTTGATTTTTTGTCCAATTAATTTAATTAATCTATCAAAGAGAATAATATATGTTATAATGAATAAAAATATCTATGCAGAAAAGTATAATAAAAAAGTGAAAACTTAATAAATAGTATTTTTGTGAAATATTTATATTTATGTTATAATAAAAAATATTTTATATTGTACGTGATGGAAAGGAATTAGAAATGTTACCATTAAATTCACAAAAAGCACTTTTTTCAGTGAACGAAGCAAATGTAATTAAATTTGCCTTAAGTATTTTTTTACAGACAGATTTTGCCGGACTTACTTCTAAAAAAGAAGAAGAAAAAGCCAAAGATTTAGCACATTTATCTTTGGATAAATTAAATAATAAAGTAAATGATTTTACTTTTAAAGAATTATGTGTAATGGCAGGAGCAATAGATAATTTAATTTCATTAATTGAAGCAGGCGAAACATTTGGTATAAATGAAACTCAGATGAAAAATTGTAAATTCTTTTTACCAGCAATAAAACAAAAATTAATTGAATTAGTAAAATAATTTAATGAAAAATTAGCTTCCTACTAGATAGATAATTTTCTGTGGGAAGCTTTTTTCTAAATAGAATAAACATAATAAACATAGATTTAAAAAGTGAATAAATAATCAATATTTGTATAAATAAAAAATTTAATATATATTTAATGTAATTTACCTATGTTTATGTGATATAATAAGTATATTGAATTTTGTATAATTTTTTAAGGAGAGGATTTAAAATGGCTAATCCAGCTATGCGAATAATAAGTAGAGAATCTACTGCTTATAGCGGTGAATCTGCTACATTGAAAGGAACTATTACTAAAGCTTTTGGCTTAACAGCAGTTACAATTGCGTCTGCTGTAGCTTCTGGAATGTTTTTAGCTAATAGTTCTGCTGCTTATGGGGTATTAATTTTAGGTGTAATTGTAGGTCTTGTTTTAACTATTGTTACTTGCATGAAACCACATTTAGCGGCAATGACTACACCTGGTTATGCGGTCTTTGAAGGTGCTGTACTTGGTATTATTTCCGCACAATTTGAACGTATGTATTTTGGTATTTCCGCTATTGCAGTAGGAATTACATTAGCAACAATGATTTTAATGCTTGTTTTATGGAAAACTCGTGTAATTAAAGTAACAGAAACAACTCGTTCTGTAATTATTTCTATGACAGGTGCAGTTGCAATCTTTTATTTTATAAATATCATTGCTAGTTTCTTTGGTTTCCATATGATGCCAACAGGTGGTATTTTTGGTATTGCGATTGCATTCATTATTGCAGGGGTTGCTGCATTTAACCTTCTTTTAGATTTTGATAATATTGAACAATCTGTAGCATATGGTGCACCAAAATACATGGAATATTTCTGTGCTTTTGGTTTACTTTTAACACTTGTATGGCTCTATATCGAAATTTTAAGACTCGTTCAAATGATTTTAGCTATGTTTGGTAATGACGATTAATAGGCTGCAAAGCCAATAATAATAAGGCTATTTGAGATTATATTATTAGATAAATGTTCTAATAAAAGCTATAATCTCAAATAGCTTTTATTAATTTATACACATCTAAAATATTTTATGTTTTTTATTTATGTGCCACTTTGTGTGCCCATATTTTATAATCCACTCATTGCCAGTTCAAATTTGTCTGCTACTTCTGATTTAAATTGTTTAGTTATGTGTAGATAAATACGTTCAGTAGTTTTATCATTGGTATGGCCCAAGCGTTCTTTTATTGCAAGTAATGGAACTTTAGCAGCCGCTAGAATAGATACGTGAGTGTGTCTGAACATATGTGGATGCAATGATGCGAAACCAAGTTTTTTGCCTAATCGTTTGGTACATGACATAACGGTAGAATATCTTAGAGGGTTTCCGGGTTGACGCTTAGAAACAAAAACAAAATCATAATCATTTTGTTCCCAGTTTAAATTATTTTTCAATTTATAAGCCAATATATATTATTCAGATAAATAAAAATAAAGGGTAGCAGCAGCTACCCTATTTGCATTTGGAGGTATTATATGGTTACTATAGAAGAAGCACAGGAATTTTTAAATCAGGCATATGAAGCTAGAAATAATGCGGTTACAATAGCTTATGAGTTAGCAGAAATAAAAAAACTTCACGAAAACTAGTAGCAAGTTTTGAACTTATTCCCGGTGGTGCTAATAAATATGATATAAGTAATGCTATTGCTAGAATTGAAATTAAAACCGAAGAATTACGTAAAAAACAAGAATTATGGGTAGAAAAAACCAAAATAATAGAAGATTGTATTAGTAATTTACCAGTAAATATAAAGATAAAAAGAGTGTTATCATTACGATATTTAAGTTTTCAAAAATGGAACAAAATTAAAGAGGAAATGTGTTATTCTGAACGCCACGTAATGCGACTTCATTTGTTAGGATTAGAAGCGACTGCAAAAAAATTATAAAAATGTCAGTAGCATGTCAGTATAAAAATATGATATTATTATAATTGCTGATGAATAATTAGTTAGCAGTTAACAGATGTTAGCGACCATTCTTGTTTTTAAATATTATGTATTGTATTTGTAATAACAATGTGATATCATTTTCATAGAGGTGATATACATGGCAAAAACAGCTAATCTTAATATTCGTATTGAACCTGATGTAAAATTAAATGCTGAAAAACTTTTTGCAACATTTGGTATTACACTTAGTGATGCTGTTAATATTTTTCTGCATAAGGCGTTAATGGAGGGAGGATTACCCTTTGAAATGCGTCAAACTCGTTATAATGCGGAAACAGAAGCAGCAATGCAGGAAGCACGAGATATTGCGAGTGGTAAAATTAAAGCTAAAAGATATAGTAGTGTAGATGAAGCTTTTAGGGATTTGGGAATAGATGCTTAAGGTTGTATTTACTAAAAAATTTTGTAAGGATTTAAAACGTTTGGAAAAACGTGGTTATAATTTAAAGTTGTTAAAAAGTGTACTTCAAACTTTAGCAGAAGAACAAACATTAGATAAAAAGTATAGGGACCATGCCTTAGTTGGTAATTATGCTGGATTTAGAGAATGTCACATTACTTCTGATTGGTTATTGATTTATGAGATTAATAAAAATGAATTAATATTAACAGCATCTAGAACAGGTTCACATTCAGATTTATTTTAGGGCAGTCATTAGACTGTCCTTTTTTAGTACAAAATTTTAGGTGGTGAGGAGGAATGACAGGTAATGGAAAATACAAATATTGGATAAGCAAAGAGGGGCTATTACTTCTTGAAGGTTGGGCAAGAGATGGATTATCTGACGTGCAAATAGCCAGTAATATGAATATATCACGTTCAACATTAAACAAATGGAAAAAGAAGTATTCGGACATATCGGACACCCTAAAAAAAGGCAAAGAAATAGTTGATTATGAAGTAGAAAATGCTTTATTGCAAAGTGCCTTAAAGGGTAATGTAACAGCCCAAATATTTTGGCTAAAAAATCGCAAACCGAATGAATGGCGTGAAAAACGTGAAGTAGAAATAAGCAATGAAGAGCAGTCATCATCTATGAACCAATTAATTCAATCATTAAATCAAGCAAGAGGTGATAAATAATGGAATTTGGCTTATGGGGACAAAAAGCATTAGATTTTATTTATAATCCGATTGCTAATGATGCATTTATTAATATTCTCGAAGGCAGTGTACGAAGTAGCAAAACAGTAGCTATGATACCAAAATGGATAAATTACATTATGACAGGACCTAAAGGACTATTATTAATAACTGGAGTATCTAAGGATACTATATATGATAATGTATTAAATGATTTATTTGATACTATTGGCGAAGATAATTATGAGTATAACCGTCAAAGTGGAGATTTAACTATATATTGGTATACTGATGGAATAAAATGTCAAAGACGAATAAAAGTAGTCGGAGCTAAAGATGAAGGTTCAGAAAAATATATCCGTGGTAAAACTTTAGCGGGAGCATATTGCGATGAGCTTAGTTTAATGCCAGAAAAGTTTTTTAAGCAATTACTTAATCGACTGAGCATAAGGGGTGCAAAACTTTATGGTACAACTAATCCCGATAGTCCATATCATTATTTATATGCAGAATATATTGCGGATGAAGTAAAGTTACAAAAAGGTATGGTACGTGATTATCATTTTGAGCTTGATGATAATCCTAACTTACCTGAAGATTACAAGGAGAATATCCGTAATGCCTATAAAGGTATGTGGTTTAAGCGTATGGTTTTAGGATTATGGGTGTTAGCTGAAGGTATTATTTATGATATGTTTAGCGATGATTTAATATTTGATGATGATAGTACCGTATTTACCGAGTCTACAAAAGCAAAAAGTAGACGATATATAGGTATTGACTACGGAACAACCAATCCAATGGTATTTCTGGACATCTATGATGACGGAGATACCATTTTTGTTTGTAATGAATATTATTATGATAGTAGAAAAGAATAAAAACAAAAATCTGATGAAGATTATATCAACGATTTCGATAAATTTATTGGTGAAGAATTTCCTGATTTCGTGGTCATTGACCCGTCAGCGGCTAGTTTCAAGATAGTACTTCGTGGTCGTGGTTATAGAGTAAAAGAAGCAGATAATTCCGTAAATGATGGCATACGCAAAGTAGCTATGTTAATGAGTTTAAAAAAATTAAGAGTACATAAATGTTGTACTAATTTAATACGCGAAATACATTCATATGTATGGGATGAAAAAGCAGCAAAACGAGGCGAAGAAAAACCTATTAAAGAATATGACCATGGATGTGTTGCCTTACGTTATTTCATTAATACTATATTACCAAAATGGAGGTTTCAACATTGAGTAGAAAAAAACGTAAAGTTCGTGCTGAACCATTAAAGACAAAAGTACAAGATTCTTTTCAAAATGTAATGGCTCGTACGGGATTATTTATGCCAAACTTATTAGAAACTACAGATTACCCTTTAACTAGATTTACTAGAGATTGGCAAACAATAAATTCACTTTATCGTTCACACTGGATGGTGAGACGAGTAATAGATGTTATTCCCGAAGATATGCTAAAAAATGGGTATAAGATATTATCACAAATAGAACCAAAACAAATAAAACGCATTACAAGAATAGATCGAAAAACTCAAACAAGTCGCAAAATATTAGAATATTGTAAATTAGGGAGATTGTATGGCGGAGCTGGTGCTTTAATTATGATTGAAGGACATGAGGATATTCTTGACCAACCTCTTGAATATGATCAAATAATGCCGGGTAGTTATAAAGGTTTATTAGCTCTTGACCGATGGTCAGGTATTACACCAGAAGAAGAATTAGTAACTGACGAATCAGATGCAGAATTTGGACTGCCTAAATACTATACTATTACTTCGGATAATCTTGAACGCGGAATACGTGTTCATCATAGTCGTATTCTTCGTTTTATTGGACGTGATTTACCATATCTTGAAAAGTTAGCTGAAACATATTGGGGTGCTAGTGAGATAGAACATATCTTTGATGAGCTTAAAAAACGTGATAATGTAAGTTGGAACATTGCTATGTTAACTTTTATGGCAAATTTAAGGATATATAAAATGGAAGGTATGGAACAGGTTTTGGCTACAGGTTCTGAAAAAGTAGTGCAAAGTTTATATAATACCATTCAAGCCATGAACTCATTAATGAACAACAATTCTATTCAGGTAATTGGAGCTAATGATGAGTATGAAAATCACCAGTATACTTTTGGTGGTGTAGGTGATGTTTATGACCGTTTTATGATGGATTTAGCAGGGGCTGCTGAGACTCCTGTAACAAAGTTATTTGGTCGTTCACCGGCAGGAATGAATGCAACTGGTGAATCAGATATGCAAAATTATTACGATACTATTGAAGAAAAACAAGAAAGTTCGTTGCGTCCTGTGTATGATAAAATCTTGCCTATTATGATTATGAGCGAATTAGGTGCTATTCCTGATGATTTTGATTATGAATTTAATCCTGTACGTAGACCATCTGATGATGAGATGGCTGATTTAGCTTCTAAAAATATTGATAGTATTACTAAAGCTTTTCAAGCTGGTATAATATCACAGAAAATAGCATTGAAAGAACTTCGCCAGCAGGCTGACCTAACAGGAATGTTCAGCAATATTACTGATGAAGATATCGAGAAGGCAGATGATGAAATTATTCAGCTAAATGAAGAAAATATCTCTATGCCAATGAATAGCTTAAAAAAAGCTGATGAAGAATTCCCCTAGCTTGACAACAGACGCATGGGAGGAAAAAAAACATCCACGCCGACCTGATGGTAAATTCGGTAAAAGTGGTGGTGAAAATAAATCGACAAATGGCAATGAAAATGCTAAAATTGAAGTATTAAGTACAGGAAGAAATACTTTTAAAGTCAAAAATTTTCGTAGTAAGCAGGCATTAAATAATCATATGTCTAAACATGGAAAGGAATATCCTGGATTTACAAAGGAACAATATATCCAAAGGGCTTTAGAACTTATTGAACATCCTGTCAGTGGTAACATATTAGGACATAAAACAAAAGATGATATCTTAATTCGTTATAATAGAAAAACAAATGATTTTGTGAAGGAGCGGCCAGATAAAGGAATTTATACAATGTTTAAACCTACTGAAGGTCAAGCGTATTATGATAAGCAGAAGGAAGAGGATTTGAAACATGGCGGAAAATAATAAAACATTTTGTCCTTGTTGTAATGTTGGAATGATTAAATCAGATTGTTTCGATATTTGCGGAGTATGCGGTTGGGAAGATGATAATTATCAACGTTCTCATCCTGATTATAAGGGCGGAGCAAATCACATGAGTTTGAATGAAGCTCGTGAAGCATATAAAAAAGGGATACAGATAAAATAACCACTCTATATAAATTGTAGAGTGGTTTTTCTATGTCCAATTTTAGGAGTTGATGGCTTGTTATGGGAACCTAAACAAAGGATTGAACGAGCATATCGCCGTAATCTGTTAAATATTAGTCGATATATTATTGGAAAAATTGGCGAGACTACCGACCTAGATTTTATAAACAAGATAATGAAAGACCTAATTTCTTCGCGTGAGTACCAGCAATTTGCCGAAAGTGTAGCTATGAAGATGGTTACGCATTTATTTGTTGACCAGGGTAAAATGTGGAAATAAGCTGCTGCCTTAAATGGTAAAGGCGGTATTTTTTATACTCTTTTACAGAGGGAGATTAAAGAATTTACCGGAAAAATACTGCAAGAACAGATACAGCGTAATGCTGAAATAATGACTAAAATAGATGAAGCAAAAGAATATTTACAACAAGTATATAAAGCTAAACAAGTATGTTTAAGATGTAATGCAGATTTAGAAGAATTACGTGCAACATCTATTATGTTAATTCCTTTATATAAAGAACGTACAGGTTTTAGTAATATAAAACATGATACCAGTGATTTCATATCTAAATTAGAACAACAGGAAGAAGAAATGGAAAGATTAAAATTAGAATGGCTAAATAAACGTATAGAAATAAAATCTTTTTTTAATAACATAAATATGAGTGAAAACATTACGAATGTACTTATTTTACGTTATGTTTCTCTTAGAAAATGGGAAGAAATTGCTTGTTCTATTAACTGTTCATTTAGATGGGTTCATACATTACATTCTCAAGGATTATCCATTGTTGCAAAAAAAATAAAAAATTAGTTCACTAAAATTCATAGAAGTTCATACTTTAATTGTGATATAGTTATACTTGTCAAAGGAAAAATAAATAATTAACAACAAATTTATTTTAAACTTAAATATATTTTGACGTACGTTAATAAGTACGTTATAATATATTTGAGGTGATTATGATGATTACAGCTAATGCTTCAAACTTTAGAAAAAATCTTTATAATACTTTAGAGCAGGTTGCTAAATATAACCAAGTAGCAACAATTAATACTAAAGATGGTGATGTAGTATTAATTAGTGCTGATGATTATAAAAATCTTATGGAAACAATGTATTTATCTTCAATACCAAATGTACGAGAAGATTTATTAAAAGCTAAAGCTGCACCTGATGAAGATTTTGTTTCAGAAGATGAGGTTGAATGGTAATTGTATAAAATAGAATATTATAAAAAAGCACTAAAAGATATTCCAAAGTTAAAAGCTAGTGGATTAGATAAGAAAGCCAAATTATTAATTGATATAATAAAGGTAGACCCTTTTCAAAATCCACCTCCATATGAAAAATTACTAGGAAGTTTAATGGGATATTATTCTAGAAGAATTAATATTCAGCACAGATTGGTATATGAAGTATTAGAAGATGAAAAGATTATACGTATAATTCATATGTGAACTCATTATGAATAAACCGTTGGTAAAAATACCAGCGGTTTTATATTTTATAAGTTTATTTTGTATAAATATTGGTATATACCCATATATTTTAATATTTATATTAGAATAATAACCTTCATGTTGCAAAATCTATGTAATATGCTATACTAAATATAGGCAAAACATGATAAATTGTCATATGGACAGCAAAACCCCATGAAGGTGCGAACTTCATGGGGTTTCTTGCGTTATATAGCTAACGCTGAAGCTAGGCTAGTTGCCACATAAAACCGAAAGAAGCTAACCCTTTGCAAATATAGTAGGCAACTATACTTGCCATGACAGCTTCTAAAAACATGATAAATTTTGACATATGGACACCTCCTAACTGCTACCAGTATAGGAAGGGCAACGAGAGATATTATAACATATAAACATAAAAATAAGAAAGGAAGCATAGTTATGGATATTAAGATTATTTATAAACCAACAAATGAAATAGTCCCATATGAAAATAATCCTAGGCTAAATGATGAGGCTATTGAACCAGTAGCAAACAGTATTAAACAATTTAGATTATTAAAGCTGGCGAAAGATGATGGATAAAAAGTTAATAGCATTGGGTGCAAAGATAGAACTTGCTAGACGTGAGTTCTTTTTTTATGCCCAACTTAAAGCCCCAGATTTTTATAAATCAGACCGTGCATATTTGCGTTTAATCTGTGATACGCTTCAAGAGTTTATCAAATCGGATAAGCGTGTATTAATTTTAAATGTTCCGCCACGCCACAGCAAAAGTAGAACAGCGAGCTTGTTTATTGAGTGGATTTTGGGCAAGGATAAGACGCTAAAAATTATGACAGGTTCATACAATGAATTATTATCGCGAACTTTCTCCAAGAATGTGCGTAATGATATCTTAGAGATTAAAGCCGATTTATATAATCCTGTTTACTCTGATGTATTTCCTCAGACTCGCATTAAACAAGGCGATGCCGCAATTAATTTATGGAGTTTAAGGTGGATACAATAACTATCTTGCTACTTTGCCATCAGGTACCGCCACGGGTTTTGGTTGCGACCTTTTAATAATCGATGACCTTATTAAAAATGCAGAAGAAGCCAATAATGAAAGTGTAAAGGAAAAGCATTGGGAATGGTTTACAAATACCATGCTTTCTCGTCTTGAAGAAGGCGGAAAAATTATTTTAATCATGACGCGCTGGGCGAGCGATGACGTTGCAAGCCGTGCGCTTGAACATTATCAACCCGATGAAGTTGAGCACATTAATTTAACGGCAGTGCAAAAAGATAACTCCATGCTGTGCGATGAAATCCTATCGTATAAAAGCTGTATGGAAAAGAAAAAAGCTATGGGCTTAGATATTTGGTCAGCTAACTACCAGCAAGAACCAATAGATTTAAAAGGTAAGTTGGTTGGCAAAATAGATGGCCAGAATATTGTGAGGCCATGACTAAATATCAACGTGAAGGTAAAAATAAACACGATGACGCAGCCGACGCTACAACAGGCGTTTGCGAAAATATGTCGATTGGTGGTCTCAGTATATTCAAATAGGGAGGTAATTTTATTGGAATTAGAAAATGCACGAGATTTAATAAATAAATATTTATCATTTCATGCTAATTTTGTAGCAAACGCACTTAGGGCTCAACGTTATTATATAGGCGATAATTATATAAAGCATCGTAAAAATAAAAAAGACCTTCAAGAAGGCAATCCAAATCCGCTTAGAAATGCAGATAATAGGATTGCTTTTAATTTTCATGGCTTATTGGTAAATCAAAAAGCTTCTTATATTTTTACTGCTCCACCTATTTTTGACGTTAAAGATGATTTAATTAATACTTTTATTGCTGATACATTAGGCGATGCCTACGCTAAAAAGGCAAAAGATTTATGCGTAGAAGCTAGTAATACTGGTGTTGGCTGGGCTCATTATTGGATTAGTAAAGAAAATAAATTTAAATGGGCAGTTGTTCCATCAATACAAATTTATCCTATTTATAGTAGTATGCTAGAAAAAGAACTTAAAGCTGTTCTTAGAATTTATAAAAGCGTTGATGATGAAGGTAATGAATGGGATATCTGCGAACTTTGGAACGAAAAAGAATGTGCTGTCTTTAAGCAACGCGGTGAAATTTTTGAACCGTATAATATTTTTACTACTGCGGGAATTAGTAATAAAACTCCAACTAATATTTATAATCACGGTTTTGATGAAGTTCCTTTTATTGAATTTCCTAATAATAATGCATTAACAAATGATTTTAATATGATTAAAGATTTAATTGACGCATATGATAAAACATATAGTGGTTTTGTCGATGATTTGGAAGATATCCAAGAAATTATCTTCGTATTGACCAATTACGAAGGGCAGGACTTAAAAGAATTTCTTTCGGATATGAAATACTATAAAGCGATTAAGGTATCAAGCGATGACGCAACAGACAAGTCGGGAGTATCCACGCTTAGCATTGAAATTCCTGTTGAGGCAAGAGACAAATTATTAGACTTAACGCGAAAATCTATTTTTGATATGGGGCAAGGTATAGACCCACAACAACAAGGGTTTGACCACACCAGCGGCGAGGCTATGAAGTTTTTATATTCTTTATTAGAATTAAAAGCTGGCTTATTAGAAACAGAATTTAGGCTTGGATTTGGCAAACTTATACGTGCTATTTGTAAACACAAAGGATTTGAACCAAAACAAATTATCCAAACATGGACAAGAACAAGTATTCGAAACGACGCTGAGCTTGTAGATATGTGTAGTAAATCTGTTGGAGTATTATCCAATAAAACTATTCTAAAAAATCACCCATTTGTGGAAAATGCAGAAGATGAAGAAAAACAGCTACAAGAAGAACAAAAACAAAAGCAAGACTTAGAAGATATTTATGGTAAAGCTTTTAATGGCGGTGACAATATTGGCGATACCGAATGATGAATATTGGAAAGCTCGTTTTGAGCAATTATATGAAGCACAATTAAATGATACCGATGAGTTTTTAGACCATGTAAAAGATTTATACATGGAAGCCATAACAAATATCGAAAAAGATATTGCTAAATGGTATACACGTTTAAAACTAAATAATGACATAAGTCTTAGAGAAGCTAAAAAGCTATTAAAAGATAATGAGCTTGCTGAATTTAAATGGAGTTTAAAACAGTATATCAAACGAGCCAAAGAAAATGGTATTTCTGCTGATTGGAATAAACAGATAGAGAATGCTTCAGCAAAGTATCATATATCAAGACTTGAAGCAATTAAATTACAAATACAAGAACATTTAGAATACCTATATGGCAATTATTTAGATGGAATGTATGAAGCTATGCAAGATACTTATCAAGATACCTATTATAAAACAGCTTATGAATTACAAACAGGTTTCAATATAGGATTTGAAGTAGCTAAGATTGATACAAAAACTTTGGAAAAAATTCTTGCTAAACCATGGGCAGTTGATGAATTAAATTTTTCTGACCGTATATGGAAAGATAAAAATAAATTAATCAATACTTTGCAAAATACATTGGTACAATCTTTAATAAGAGGGATACCGCAAGATAAAGTTGTTAAGGAATTTGCTAAAAAAATGAATGTGTCTTTAAGTCAGGCAGGACGATTGATTGCAACTGAAACAGCATATTTTGCTACCATAGGCGAGTTTGACAGCATGGATAATCTAGGCGTTAAGCAATATGAAATATTAGCTACATTAGACCGTAGAACGTCAGATATCTGTAGACATCTTGATGGTAAGGTCTTTAATATGTCTGATAAACAAATAGGAATAACTGCACCACCTTTTCATTGTTGGTGCAGAAGCTGTATTATTCCTCACACTCCAAAATTAAAAGGGAGTAAAAGAGCTGCTAGAAACGATGAAGGCAAAACATATTATATTGACGGCAATATGAAATATCATGACTGGAAGAAAGTTTTTGTCGATAAAACTAAAACATATAAACAATGGCAAGCTGATAATAAAAATGTTATAATAAATAACAAAATTACTAAGGGAGTAGCTGATTTGATTGAAGTATGTAAGATTGACAAAAAATTATATAGTGTTGTTACAAAAGATATTAGAACAGATGAAATAATTATTACAGATATGCAAATTAAACATATAAAAGAACGACACCCTAATGATTATGAGAGATTTTCTTCGTACTTTAATATTATACTTACTAATCCAGATTATATTTTAAAAGCAAATAAACCTAATACAGCTATGGTATTAAAAGAAATAGAAGATAATGGTGAGAAATTAAAACTCATTTTAAGATTACAAACTTCTAATGACCCTGAAGGTTTTAAAAATTCAATAATAACTTTTCAAAAAATTCAAGATAAAAGATATGAACGTTATTTAAGAAATGCAGAAATACTTTACCAAAGAAAATAAAATGTGATATAATATAATTAATGATAGAGGTTCTTTGAGGTGGACAATTTCGTGGCATCCACACGCCGAAGGTTAGACAGGAGAAATCCGAGAGATGCAGGGGTACGCCACGCCTGCCAAAGAACCTCTTATTAGTTTAATAAAATATAGTTTATAAACCACTTACAAAGTTGTAGGTGGTTTTTTTATGCAATAAAAAAGACCGCCATTATAGCGGTCTAAAAATTTATTTAGCAGGAACAAACTCAATTTTTAACATCATACCTAAGCCATTAGCCAATCGTTGTAAGGTTTTTATTGATGGATTAGCGGAGCCATTTTCTAGTTTACTGATATCACCTTGTGCAATACCCGTAAGCTCAGATAATTGTTTTTGTGTGATATTTTGCGTTTTGCGTGCTTCAATTAAGGCATCCATAATTTTAAATTCAGGTTGAAGTTTATTCCATTCTTGTTTGAAATTATCATTTTTGAGTTGTTCGTTTAAATAATTTTGAATATCACTCATGATTTAAAGCCTCTCTTTCTAGGTAAATCTTACGATATTTTTTCGCTAAATCGATTTCTTTTTTAGGTGTTTTCTGTGTCTTTTTTACAAAGCCGTTGGTCAATATAAATTTTTTACCAACCCTGAAAAAATATAAAATCCTGCTAATATTGGTAGATTGTTTCACTCGAAGTTCAAATATACCATCATCAAGATGCTTAGAATATGGTTCGGTTAAAGCATTGCCATATTTCTCCAATCGAATAATCATGCCAACAGCTTTAGCACGCATTTTATCATCAAGATTATCTAAAAAATCTTTTACAGGGATATCATCGTTATCTTTTTTAAAAAATATGACCTCAAATTCAGTTTGTTGGGTCAAATAAATCACCTCAGAATATTTATAGGATATATCCTATAAATAATAATATAGAATATATCCTATATTGTCAAGAAAATTATGTATGCACGCTTAAACGTGCCTTTTTTATACACAATTTTAAGGAGGTGAGTGAATGGATATTTGGCATATATTGGTAATAATTTTATTTACAACGCAAGTTATTGCTAGTGCTAGCCTCTGTTTACATGGAAAAGCTACAAAAATAAGTTTTTGGGCAAAAGTATTCTGGGTGACTGTTTGGAATGTAATTTTATATAATGGTGGCTTTTGGACTTAGAAATGTGGTGATGAAAATGTATAAATGGCTAAAAGAATATTTTACGGCTTTTGGCAAAGATTTTCCTTTGTACAAAATCAAGCAAGCCTCGATAGTATAAAAGAAGCTGACATGAAATATTTTATATTTTTGGCAACTTTAGATAAAAGAACATCTAATAAATATCGTGAGCATGATAGAAAAGTCTATCCTATAGATGAAGCACAGGCAGGTTCTAATATGCCACCACTACACCCTCATTGTCGTTCTACTATTGCAGGTAATCTCACAGATTATGATACAGGAAAAGGCAAAAGAACAGCCAAAGATAATAAAGGTAATAGAATTATAATTCCAGCAGGTATGAATTATGACGATTATTATAAAATTTATGTAGAAAAATCCAAAAGTTTAGTTCAATGGAAAAAAGAACAATGGAAGAAAAATCATTCAGGTACAGAATCAGTACAAACAAAACCTATTCAAAATCAAAAATCTAAAAATGATATAAAAAACGATATCGAGTCATTCACACCATTAAAAACTAAGCAAGAAGCTTTAAATTATGCACAAAAATTAGTTAGTGATTCTATCACAATTGATGACAGTTTACATATAAATGCTATAAATGCAACTCTTGAAGCAATGTATAACATTTATAAAAGATTTGGGCAAAAGTTATCAATAAAACGTATAGAATATTATAATGACTCATATCGTTCTTATGCCGCTTATGTACAAGAAACGCAAACTCTTTGCATAAAAGGTAAAAATGCTAATTTCGTAGCCATGCAAGAAAAAATAAATAAAAAGAATTTTGCTAGTAAATGGAATGCAAGCGAAGATAGATACGGTATTTTATATCATGAATTAGGACATATGTTTGAAACTATGTTACCTAAAAAATCATGGAACGAAATAAAAAATATATACAACAATGTCAAGCATGATAACTATTTAAATTGGATGGAATTAGGTGGTAGTTCTTCTGGAAAATCTCAGCAAGATTTGTTCGGTAATGTTCTATCTAGATACGCATTAACGGATAATAAAGAATTTTTCGCTGAAGCCTTTAGTCAAATCATGAGCGGCAAAATGCGACCAGTATCAAGACAAGTAAAAAGAGTTTTGGATAATGCTTTTAAAGATGATATAATAAAAGAAGAAATATCTTTTAAAATGAAAGAATTGAAAATAAAACATCAATATGTTAATTATCCGCCAAAACAAATTAATATAAAAAACTTAGATTTTGATGATAATCATATAAATAATGAACGTCATCATAATGTATCTGAAAAAGAAGCAAAGCAATTTATAGAAAAAACTATTTTTTCAATTACCAAATATAATGGTCATTGCGAAATATATTGTTCTTCTTATAGTTGGGTATATATTTTAGATGATAAAATAAAATGGTATATTGATTGCAGTGTTGGTGGTGCACAGTTTGGGCAAGGCATGTATTGCTCATCAGATTATACTAAAGGCTCAAGAATAAAAGAAGTTGATAGTATAATGGACTATTATATAAATGAATATAGTCGTCATGATAAGAAATTTTATAAAGTAGAAACATTAGCATTAGATAAAACTGCTAAAATCTTGTATGTACCAAGAGAACGTGTTTTTTCTGGGATGCCTCTTATTAAGACTATTGCTAAAACATATGTTAAAAATAATCCAGAAGAATTTGGTCTATTGTATATAGATTTGACTAATGTAAATAGATTAAACGAGGAAGAATTCAATCTTTATAAATCTGCATATATTAAAAAAGCTGATGAAATATTATTAAAAAAACTTAATATCGCTGTTATAGCGACGCAATTAGGGTATGACGCTATAAAGGTAGAACGAAGAAGTAGTGATTTACCCCATACTATTATTCTCAATAGAACCAAAATAATCATTTTTGAAGGTGATTTTAATGAATAGTAAACCGATACTAACAATAATAGGATTTTCGGGTAAAAAAATTGAAACTACTTGTGAATGGCAATGTTCATTTTGTAAGTATGTATATGACTCTTTTACATGTAAAATATATCCAACAATAGAGCATGATATTCCTTTTAAATATAGATTAGGAAAAGAAGCTTGCCCTGACTTTGTTCAAGCTGATGGCGATACTAGTTTAGAATAAAACAAAAGCACTTGCAGCAATGTAAGTGCTTTTCTTATGTCTATTTTTGAAAGGAGGGGACAACTTGACCCCTAGTGAAGCAATATTAGAAATAATAGACAAGATAAAAATTATTCGTGCAGATACAAAAATAAATGAGGATTGTTTAAAAATATATGTTGAAAAATTAGTTCTCGATATACTTGATTATTGCCATAGAAAGGATTTTCCATCTACTTTGGTATTTACTTGCATGGATTTAATCAATAAACGAATTGATGACGAACAAGCAAGTTCATCAATTAAAAGTATTGAAGCTGGAGACACTAAATTTGAATTTAGCGTGAATGCAGCAATAGCTAGTGGTATATTATCAGATTTAGATTTTGATAGTATTAAGCCTAAATTAAATCTATATCGTAAGATTGCGGGGTTTAGCTCATGCCAGTGCCAGCACAATTAAATAATTTACTAAATAAGTATATGTACCATTATAAAGTTACTATTTACCGCCAAATTGACACGCTAGATGAAGAAGGTGCAGACGATTATAAAATAGTAGCTATCTATACAGATATACCTTGTAAATTATCACAAGATAATAATTCTTTTTTTGCTCAAAATACCGATAGACAGGTTGAAATTAGTACAGAACTTAAATTATTTTTAGATCCAGATTATGATATTCAAGCTAATGATATATTAAAAATTCAACACTGTAATCAAGAGTTTTTATTAAATGCGGTCAAGACTTTTAAATATAAATCGCACCAAGAGCTAATCGCAAAACGGAAGGATGAAGCAAAATGAGTATTGAATTAGAAGGCTTTGACGGTTTTATCGCAAAACTAGATAACGCAATAAAGGAAATACCTAAAAAACGCAATGACCTTTTAAAATCTTCTGCAGAAAATCTTATTCGTTATACAAAAGATTTTGATGGCGATGGTGTAAAAATTGCTCGTCCATGTAATTCTTTAGCTACAATAAAAAAATTTATTAATTTTTAATAATTAGCAGGATTTTTATTAAATAAACAAGAATACTATAAATATAAAATAACTTGAAGATAAATATAATCAAGGTACCAGGGAGGGTTTGGTTATGACTAAATTAAAACGTATTTTGGTTCCTATTGATAGCTCTGAAATAGCAGAACGTGCAATGAAAGAAGCCATAAAAGTAAACCACTTAAACGATGCAGAAATTCACATTTTATATGTAGCAGACATTAATCGCTTGGCAATCAATGCTTATTTATCTGGCAATGTATTACTCGAAATTGAAAAAGCAGGAGAACGTATTTTAGATTCTGCAAAAGAATTATTTCCTGAAAACATGAAAGTAATTCCTGTATATAGAACAGGAGACCCTGCAGAAATTATTAAAGATTATGAACATGAGATTTCTGCTGATTTAATTGTAATGGGTAGTAGAGGTCTTGGTCTTGTTCGTGGAGTATTGCTTGGCAGTGTAAGTAAATACGTATTAGAGCATGCCAAATGCCCAGTTTTGATAGTAAAATAAATAATAAAAAAGAATAGTCTATTATAAACTGCACCCCAAAAGTTGGACACAAAACAATTTTTGAGGTGCAATTTTTTATAACTAAATACTCAAATGACAAAGAACTTAAAAAAATGCATTATCCAAAACATGAGCCGAAAAGGCAATTACTTAGATAACACCATAATAGAAAAAATTTTTAGTTTGTTAAAAAATGAATTTTTTGAAAATATTTCGTTCTAAATAAGCGTATGATTTTTTGATATCAATACTATCTATATTTTCAGTAGAATAAACAATAAAATCATAATCTTGAATTAGTTGCGTTAAAGTTGCTTCAGCCAACATAGATTGTTTTTCATGAGTTTGGTTACAACTATTAGCTTCATATTCTTTTTTTACAGTTAATCGTATGATTATAGATGAATAGTTAATCAAAGCATAAAGAACTTCTATTATTAATATCTGTAATAAATTATAAAATTTGGCATAAAAAGCAAATTTTTATTATATTTATTTTTAATTTGTATATTTATAGACTAAATTTATAAAGTTATTAAATTAAAATATAATTAAATATCGTGAATTTGTTTGTTATACAAACTTTGCTGGTGCTATAATATATAATATAAATTAAATATACATTTAAAATTCATAAATAGAGGATATACTAATGAAGATAATTGATTGTCATTTACATTTTTCGGCAAAGGGAATTTTTGATAAAACTGCTGAAAATATTGGCGTAAAATGTACATTAGATGAATTAAATAGGCAATTCATAAAAAATAATATTGTACTCGGAATTGGTATGGGCGTAGATAAATGTACAGATAATAATTTGACTAATCCACAAGTTATTTATCATGGACAAGAAAACTTCCCACCATTTTTAATGCAATGTTTAGGCATAGATGCTCGCTCAATTACTAAAGAAAACTTTGGTGAAACATTGGCTCGTTTTGAAGAAAAATTACAAGAAAATACCACTGTAGGCTTAAAGGTATTTACTGGATATCAGCCATTTTTTGCTACGGATAAAATTTATAAACCATTTTATCACTTAGCTGAAAAATATGAAGTCCCAGTTGTTTTTCACATGGGTGATACAGCCAATTCTATGGGAAAACTAAAATACTCCCATCCTTTAATTATAGATGAGCTTGCTGTTGATTTTCCAAAGATAAAATTTGTTATTGCTCATTGTGGCACACCTTGGGTACAAGATGCAGTGGAAGTCGTTGCTAAAAATAAAAACGTATATATGGATTTATCAGGATTGATGGAAGGTAAATTTAAAGCTAAAAAACAGATTGAAACATTTAAACCATATTTAGATATTTTCCGTACATGGTTTAATTATTTAAATAACTATGATAAATTAATGTATGGTTCTGATTGGCCATTAGTAAATATGAAATCATATATAAAAGTTATAAAATCAATAATCCCGCCAAAAGCTTATGAAAAAGTATTTTATCATAACGCTTTAACGGTTTTTGATAAAGTAGATGAATATTTAAAAAAATAGGAGATGACTTTATGAAAAATATTAAAACTGGTATACTAAAAAGCTTAAAAACTTTAATGTTAATTGCTGTATTTATGTTAGTGAATATGCAGATATCCAATGCTAATGTTTCAGTAACCTCAGATAGTAAATATTTCGATATATCCTCAGGCTGTTTTGTATTAGAAGGAAATGTTTTAGTAAAAACTGATACTAGAACAATCGGTGCAGATAAAGCTCGTGTTAGCCTTGTATCTAAAGAAGTGTGGGCAAATGGTAACGTTTTTGTAGAAGAAGTAAATGATAATATTTATTTTAGTGGTGGTAGTGTATATGCTTCTGATGATACAAAGACTGCAGTAATCAAAGGTAATGCTATTTTTAAGCGCCCTGATATAACTATTCAAGCTGAAAAATGTAGTTTCAATTGGAAAACAAAATTGGCTGAATTTGAAGGTTTAGTTGAAGTAAAGCAAAATGGTAAAAATGATTTGTACGATGCAATAACTTATAATGTCATCGAGAATAAAATAGTTAGCAAACGATAAATTAAATAATACAACAAAAGACCTGCTGATAATAAAAATGGTTCTATAATAAATGTTGGGGTAAGAGAAAATTCTCTTGCTTCAACATTTATTTTTTTTCAAAAAAAGAAGCACAAATCCATTCTTT
>CAUWIH010000032.1:0-28755 GCA_963558795.1 uncultured Megamonas sp.
AATGTTTAAATTGGGATAATCCATTTAATTTATTTTTAAAAGAAGTGTCGCACTTAGATTGACAATTCATCATACAAAAAAGCCGTAACCTAGAAAGGTTACGGCTTTGATTTCTTAAATAAAATTATTTAAGTTCTACAGTTGCGCCAGCTTCTTCTAATTTAGCTTTTAAAGCTTCAGCGTCTTCTTTGGAAGCGCCTTCTTTAACAGGAGCAGGAGCACCGTCAACTAAAGCTTTAGCTTCTTTTAAGCCAAGGCCAGTTACTTCACGAACAACTTTGATTACGTTGATTTTTTTGTCGCCAGCGGAAGCAAGAATTACGTCGAATTCAGTTTTTTCTTCAGCAGCAGCGCCACCAGCTACAGGAGCAGCAGCTACAGCTACAGGAGCAGCAGCACTAACACCAAATTTTTCTTCCATAGCTTTTACAAGTTCGGATAATTCAAGAACAGTCATTTCTTCAATGGCTTGCATAATTTCTTCTTTAGTCATTTTTATATTCCTCCAAATTTAAAACATTATTTTCATTTTTAATATTAATTATATATAGAGAGATTCTGCTTATGCAGATTCTTTCTGAGCGCGGATTGCATCAAGCACATATACAGCATTGCGGATAGTACCCTGAAGTACATTGACAACACCAGAGATAGGAGCTTGCATACTGCCAAGGATTTTCGCGATGAGAACTTCGCGGGATGGTAGGGATGCCAAAGCTTTAACTTCTTCAACATTGATAACTTTACCTTCAACAAGACCAGCTTTAATAGTTAAAACTTCTGTGTTTTCGAGTTTGTTTTCTTTGATGAATTCATAAATAACTTTAGCTGGAGCTACAGCATCATCAGCGGATACTGCAAGAGCAGTAGTACCGTTAAGAACTGGATCTAAACCTTCTAAACCAATTTCATCAGCAGCAATACGAACCATAGTATTTTTTACAACATGGTAAGTAACACCAGCTTCACGAAGTTTAGCACGAAGTTTCATATCTTGAGCTACAGTTAAACCTTTATAACCTGTTAATACAGCACCTTTTGCAGAGCTAAGTTGTTCTTTAAGACCTGCAACTGCGGCCTGTTTTTCTGGACGAATGTTTGCCATTTCACATGACACCCCCTCTCAAATGAGAATATTTATTTCGAAATCAAAAAACGGTCTCTAGTGAGGACCAGAGACCGCAAAGTTTTCATGCCTTGCCAAGTATCTGACCTCGGCAGGCTATATTATGCTACAATTTGTAGCACCTGCTGTCTTAAGTCGCTTTACTAAATGAATATTAAATTATTCAGCTTTAGCAGCTTTAAAGTTTGTGTTAACAGTAACAGCTGGTCCCATAGTTGCACTAACAGTGATGTTGCGCATGTATTGACCTTTTGCTGCTGCTGGTTTTACTTTTACTAATGTGTCAAGAAGTACTTGTAAGTTTTCAACAAGTTTTGCATTGTCGAAAGATACTTT
This sequence comes from uncultured Megamonas sp., assembly GCA_963558795.1. Lineage (GTDB taxonomy): Bacteria > Bacillota > Negativicutes > Selenomonadales > Selenomonadaceae > Megamonas. The sequence goes on from CAUWIH010000032.1 coordinate 1,463, forward strand.
ACCGATTGGCACATGTACGTTACCAGCTTTATCAGTTCTATATTCAACTTTACCTGCTTTAATTTCATTAACAGCTTTTGTTAAATCCATTGTAACAGTACCAAGTTTAGGGTTTGGCATTAAGCCACGAGGACCAAGGATTTTACCTAAACGACCTACAACACCCATCATATCAGGAGTAGCAACTGTAACATCAAAGTCACACCAGCCCTCTTTGATTTTTGCAACGAGTTCATCGGAACCAACATAGTCAGCTCCAGCAGCTTCTGCTTCAGCAACTTTATCGCCTTTAGCAAAAACTAATACTTTTTTAGATTTACCAGTGCCATGTGGTAATACCACTGCACCACGAACTTGCTGATCAGCATATTTAGGGTTAACACCTAAACGAACAGCTACATCAACAGTTTCATCAAATTTAGCAGTTGCTGTTTTTTTAACAACTTCAATAGCTTCTACTAAATCATATGCTTTACCAGCTTCAACTAATTTAGCTGCGTCCTGGTATTTTTTACCAAATTTAGCCATTTTAAATTCTCTCCTTTGTGGTTTTAACGGTTTGAGCCTCCCACAGTAGACATTAAAAACTATTAACTAAAATTAGTCAACAATTTCAATACCCATACTGCGTGCAGTACCTTCGATCATACGAGTTGCAGCTTCGATGTCTGCTGCATTAAGGTCTTGCATTTTAGTTTCAGCAATTTTGATTGCTTCAGCACGTGGTAATTTAGCCACTTTCTTTTTATTAGGTTCACCAGAAGCTTTTTCAATGCCAGCTGCTTTCTTTAAGAGTACAGCTGCTGGTGGAGTTTTTGTAACAAAAGTAAAGGATCTATCTTCAAAAACTGTAATTTCAACTGGAATGATTAAACCGCCCTGTTTAGCAGTTCTTTCGTTAAATTCTTTAACGAAAGCCATGATATTTACACCAGCCTGACCTAAAGCAGGACCAACTGGAGGAGCAGGAGTAGCTTTACCAGCGAGAACTTGCAGTTTTACAAGTTTAACAACTTTTTTTGCCATTGTTATTTACACCTCCTTAGGATTATAAAATATAACTATTTGTTATATCGAAATTTGCTGATTTATATTTTTTCTATCTGATCAAAATCTGCTTCAATAACAGTTTCACGACCAAACATATCAACAACGCCTTTAATCTTACTTTTACTATAATCAATTTCAGTTATAGTTGCAACAAAATTTTCAAAAGCTCCAGATTTAATATTAACTTGGTCGCCCACTTCAATATCAATATCTACTGGTTTTGTCTGTTCAATTGTTTGATCATCCATGCCCATTGCTTTTAAAATTCTTTTTGCTTCTTCATCTGTTAATGGAACTGGTTTAGTATTAGAACCTACAAAACCTGTAACACCTGGTGTATTTCTTACAATATACCAAGAACGTTCGTCCACTATCATTTCAAGTAAGACATAACCTGGGAAAATTTTTCTTTCTACTACTTTTTCTTTGCCATTTCTTTTTTCAGTCTCTTTTTCTACAGGCACGATTACGTTGAAGATTTTGTCTTCCATACCCATGGAATGAATTTTTCTTTCAAGATTGGCTTTTACTTTATTTTCATAACCAGAATATGTATGTATTACATACCATTTTCTATCTAATTCCATATCAAGGGACAAGACATCTCCACCTCCTGTAATTATCTTAAAATGAGATCAAATATACGGGCAAAAATAGTATCACATATCCAAATTAAAGCACAAACAAATGCCACCGCAACAAAAACTACTCCTGTATAAGAAACCAGTTCTTTGCGTGTTGGCCATATAACTTTTTTTAACTCGGCTTTAACACCAGATAAAAAGCCTAGTACCCCAGACTTTTTCTGATTTATGGGAGTATTTTCATTCTGTGCCATTTTTCCACTTCCTCACACTACTACAAAGGAAAACCTTATTTTGTTTCTCTGTGTAAAGTATGTTTTTTACAGAATTTGCAATACTTTTTCATTTCAATTCTATCAGGATTATTTTTTTTGTTTTTATTAGTCTGATAGTTGCGCTGTTTGCATTCAGTGCAGGCTAAAGTAACAGCATTGCGCATCTCATGCACCCCTCTTTACATCATTTAGTATAATATTCGTTCGTCTTCGAAACGTCGCCTATATAATTTATCACAATTAAAATCATGTGTCAAATAAAGACTACGATTTCAGGCGGAATTGAATTACCAAAAACGCCTGACACTGAAAATATTATCATTTTTATTGAATATTTAAACGGTATATTCAAACCCACTAACATAAATAAAGCCCCTGTTAAGTCAAGGGGTTGTTTTTTAATTGGTGGCGGCGCAGAGATTCGAACTCCGGACACTGCGGGTATGAACCGCATGCTCTAGCCAACTGAGCTACGCCGCCATATTATATTTTATCTTAGTGGAGCTGATGACCGGGATTGAACCGGTGACCTTATCCTTACCAAGGATACGCTCTACCGACTGAGCTACACCAGCAGAATCGGTTTTGGTTGCGGGGAGAGGACTTGAACCTCTGGCCTTCGGGTTATGAGCCCGACGAGCTACCAACTGCTCCACCCCGCGATTTGGTAAAGACTATGGAGCTGGCGAGAGGAATCGAACCCCCAACCTGCTGATTACAAGTCAGCTGCTCTGCCAATTGAGCTACACCAGCGTTTTGTTGTTGTTTCGTCAGCACCGTGCTGACAGGTAATAATGTTATCATAAGATAATCTGTTTGTAAACCCCTTTTTTGAAAAAAATTCAAAAAAAGTTTATTTTTTTTTATTTACCAGTTATATTAAGCCTTATATATATTTAATAATGTAATCTTTTATTCTATAGTTTATATCTAAAAATAGCTCTTTTTTATAAAATAAACTTATATTTTTACTTTTATATGATATTTTATTTAAATTTAAAAATAAAATTTTTATTTATTTTTTTATTGAATTAACGCTTTATCTTTTGCTAATATATAATAGAAATTGTATAATAGTTACTATATATTATATGTTTTATAAATAATAAATTACATAAATGTATTAGATTGGAGTTTATTTTAATGTTAGAATTAAAAAATCTATCATTTTCCATAGATAATGGAAACAAAACTAAAGAAATTCTCAAAAATGTTAATTTAACTATTGATGACAAAAAATTCACCGTAATCACAGGCCCTAATGGTGGTGGTAAATCAACTTTAGCTAAAATCATTATGGGTATTGAAAAACCTACTAGTGGTCAAATTTTATTCAACGGTGAAGATATCACTGATTGGGATATTACCAAACGTGCTTTAGCTGGTATCAGCTTTGCTTTCCAACAACCAGTTCGTTTTAAAGGTATTGGCGTTAAAGATTTACTTAGTCTTGCTGCTGGTGAAAAGCTCTCCACTAGTGGTGCTTGTACGTATCTTTCTGAAGTAGGTCTTTGTGCTGCTGATTATATAAATCGTGAAGTAGACAGCTCTTTATCTGGTGGAGAAATCAAACGTATTGAGATTGCAACTATTCTTGCTCGCAAACAAACAAAATTAGCTGTATTTGATGAGCCTGAAGCGGGTATTGATTTATGGAGCTTTCAAAAATTAATTAGTGTTTTTGAAAAATTACATGAACAACAACAATCTATTATGATTATTTCTCACCAAGAACGTATTTTAAATATTGCCGACCAAATCGTGCTTATTGCTAATGGTTCAATTAAACAAATTGGTACAAAAGAAGAAATTATGCCTGAACTTATGGAAGTTGCTGGCGTATGCAATTTCTATAAAAACTAGGAGGAATTTTTATGTTAGATACTGCAGAAAAAGATTTACTAGAGAAAATTTCTGGTCTTAAAGATAAACCACAAGGTGCTTATAATATTCGTGTAAATAGTAAAGCTGTTGATAGAGCATCTAGTAAAAATATTACTATCTCTAAAAAAGATGATAAAGATGGTATTGATATTCGTATTGCCTCTGGTACAAAAAAAGAAGTTTGCTATATTCCTGTAATTATGGATAAATCAGGTATTAATGAATTAGTTTATAATGATTTTTTCATCGGTGATGATTGTGATGTAACTATTATCGCTGGTTGTGGTATTCATAATTGCGGTAATGATGACTCTGAACATGATGGTATCCATACTTTTTATGTAGGTAAAAATTCTAAAGTAAAATATTTAGAAAAACATTATGGCTCTGGTGATGGTAATGGTCAACGTATAATGAATCCTACTACTATTGTCGAAATGGACGAAAATTCTTATATGGAAATGGAAACCACTCAAATTCGTGGTATTAATTCTACAAAAAGAATCACCAATGCTAATATTGGTGACAATTCTACATTAATTGTCAAAGAAAAACTATTAACTCATGGAAATCAATATGCTGAAAGTGATTTCACTGTGAATTTAAATGGTGAAAATTCTCATTCTAATATTATTTCTCGTGCTGTTGCTCAAGATACTTCTAATCAAATTTTCATTGCTAAAATTTATGGCAATAATAAATGCCATGGTCATTCTGAATGTGATGCTATTATTATGAATGATGCTACTATCTCTGCTATTCCTGAAATTAAAGCAAATCATCCTGAATCTAATTTAATTCATGAAGCAGCTATTGGTAAAATTGCAGGTGAACAACTTATAAAATTAATGAGTTTAGGTCTTACAGAAAAAGAAGCTGAGCAACAAATTATTAATGGATTTTTAAAATAAGTTTATTGCTCCAAACAAAATACTGTTTGGAGCTTACTTTTTGCAGGAATAAATTATAAAAAAGCGAATACTATCAGTATTAAAATATTAGGCATTCTATATTAGTACTGTTAAATTTATTTTTAGGAGGATATCTCTATGAAAAAACTTATTACTATATTTTCTTTATTAACCATTATGCTCTTTAGTATTTCTACAGCATTTGCTGCCAATGAAAAAATCACTATGATGGATGACAGCTATGATTTAAATTCTATTCAGACATTAGCTATCTATACACCCAATTACAAACCATCTGCTTTAAGTGTTGAACGCAAAGCAAAATTAAAAGATGCACCTGAATTAATTACTCCTGATATGTTAACTGATACTATTTTAAAAGTCGCTAACGAAGATGGTGTGCCTTATACTTTAGTTACTGATAAAACTATTATTCAAAATATCAAAAATAATACTGGTGTAGATATTACTACTTTAGGTAATCGTGAAACATTAAATATTTATAAACAAAATGTAAAAAATTATGCTGATGCTTATGTTATTTTAACTTTTGCTAATGATAGTCGTGTAGTTATGTTTGCTGATGTATATGATGCTAAAGATAATCACTGGATTTGCTCCTATCAAATCATTGGTGGCGATACTGAAGATGATAATTTGACTAATTATTCAATGTTCATGCATAAATTCTTCCGTACTTTATCTATTCAAGCTAATAAATAAACTTAATTTATAAATATAAAATCTTGGTATATATATTCTTTTTAAGATATATATACCATTTTTTTATATTTTTTTCAAAAAAGGTATTGCAATTTTATTCGTATTAGTTGTATAATTATAACACGTTGTTCATTTACAACTTAACACGTAAATAAATAAAATTATTTTATTAAAGTTTAATTATCGAGATTGGAGGATACTATGGTTAATGTAAGCATTATTGGTGCAACAGGATACGCTGGAGCTGAACTATTACGACTTTTATATCAGCACCCTCAAGTAAATGTAGTACATATTACATCTGAAAGTTATACAGGAAAAAAAATATCTGATGTTTATCCTCATCTTCGAGGATTATACGAACAAGAATTAATTAGTATGCAAAATTTAGATACAATTGCTAAAGATAGTGATTTTATTTTTATCGGATTACCTCATGGTCATGCTATGGCTGTTGGTAAAGCATTAGCTAAAACTAATGTTCGCATTATTGATTTAGGTGCTGATTATCGTTTTGATGATACAAGCGTTTATGAACAATGGTATAAAACACCTCATACACACGTTGATGCTCCTCGCGTTTATGGTTTAGCTGAACTTTATCGTGAACAGATAAAAAATGCCAAAATTATCGGCAATGCAGGTTGTTACACTACTGCTAGTATCTTAGCTTTAGCACCACTAGTTAAAAATAATTTTATCGAAATAAATACAATTATTATAGATGCAAAATCTGGTACATCTGGTGCTGGTCGCTCAGCTAAGGAAATGACTCATTATCCTGAGCTTTATGATAATTTTAAAGCTTATGGTGTTGCCACCCACCGCCATACTCCAGAAATTGAACAAGCTTTAGGTAATTTATCTGAACACAAAATCACCTTAAACTTTACCCCTCATCTTGTACCAATGTCTCGAGGTATTTTAAGTACATGTTATGCCAACATCAAGCAATGGGTAACTCCTGAAATGATTGATCATGCTTATCTGGATATGTATAGTAAGGAACATTTTATTCGACTTTTAGGTCGCGGTGCTTATCCTTCTACTAAAGAAGTTCGCGGTTCTAATTTTTGTGATATCGGTTGGCATATTGACCTCCGAACAGGTCGCATTATTGTACTTTCTGCTATTGATAATTTGGTAAAAGGTGCTGCTGGACAAGCAATTCAAAACTTTAATATTGCTTGCGGATTTGATGAGAAAACTGGGTTAGATATTACCCCTATTTATCCTTAATAATTTGGAGGTATATTTATGATAAAAAAAGATATTCAAGGTGTAACTTTTCCTAAAGGATTTACAGCGTCTGGTGTAAAAGCTGGTATTAAAAAAAGTGGTAAATTAGATGTTGCACTTATTTATACAGAAAAAAAAGCAGTTGTTGCTGGTACTTTTACTCAAAATAAAGTTGCTGCAGCTCCTGTATATGTTTCCAAAGAAACTGTTGCTACCAAAACAGCTCATGCTATTATTACAAATGCTGGCTGTGCTAATGCATGTACTGGAAAACAAGGCTTAGATGATGCCTATAAAATGACTGAAATAACAGCTAATGCTTTAAATATTAAATCAAATGATGTAGTTGTAGGCTCTACTGGTGTTATTGGTGTAAATTTACCAATGGATAAAATTGAAACTGGTATTTTAAATGCTGTTAACACACTCTCACCTAATGGTAGTAAAGATGCTAGTTCTGCAATTATCACTACAGATACTCATGGCAAAACTTTTATTGGTGAATTTACTCTTAATGATAAAACTGTCCATTTGGGTGCTATTGCTAAAGGCTCTGGCATGATTCGCCCTAATATGGCAACTATGCTTTGCTATATCACAACTGACCTCAATATCGAACAATCATTATTACAAGAAGCACTCTCTAATTGTGTTGAAAAATCCTTTAATATGATTTCTGTTGATGGCGATATGAGTACTAATGATATGGTAATCGTACTTGCTAACGGCGAAGCTAATAATGAAAAAATCACTACTAAAAATGCTGATTATCAAATTTTCTTTGAACATTTAGCTGAACTTTGCACTGAAATTGCTAAAGAAATTGCAGCCGACGGTGAAGGTGCTAGTAAATTTTTAACTATAAATATTCATGGAGCAAAATCTTTCGCTGATGCTAAAACTGTAGGTATGGCTATTGCCAATTCTCCACTCGTAAAAACAGCATTTTTCGGTGAAGACCCTAACTGGGGTCGTGTAATTTGTGCTGTTGGTTACTCTGGAGCTGAAATGATTCCGGAAAAAACTACTGTAAAATTTGGTGGTATCACTATTTTTGCTCAAGGCACTGGGGCTACTTATGACGCTAAAGCTCTTGCTGATGTAATGAAACAAAAAGATATCGTAATTGATATTGAATTAAATATGGGAGATGAAAACGCTACAGTATGGAGCTGTGACCTTTCCTATGAATATGTAAAAATCAATGGAGAATATCATACTTAATGAATAATCTAGATATTTTCTCTGCTGAAGATAAAGCGTCAATCTTAGTAGAAGCACTCCCTTATATTCAAAAATTCTACGGTAAAACTATTGTTATCAAATATGGTGGCAATGCCATGGTCAACGATGATTTAAAAGAACAAGTAATGAAAGATATTGTTCTTATGAAATATGTTGGTATTCGACCAGTTATCGTCCATGGTGGTGGCCCTGATATTACTTTATTCTTAAAAAAATTCGGTAAAGTATCTGAATTTGTCAGCGGTTTACGTGTTACTGATAAAGAAACCATGCAAATTGCTGAAATGGTACTTTCTGGTAAAATAAATTCTGAAATCGTCAATCGTTTAAACCGCTTAGGCGTCCGTGCAGTAGGTCTTAGTGGTAAAGATTCTGATTTGATTATCGCTCATAAAAAACTCGCTACTATTCATGATGGCACAAATAATGAAAAGCAAGTAGATATCGGCTTTGTCGGCGAAATTGAAACTATTAATACTAGTCTAATCAATGATTTATTAGATAATAATTATGTTCCTGTAATCGCCCCAGTTGGTGCTGGACAAAGTGATGAATCCTTTAATATCAATGCTGATTATGTAGCAGCTGAAATAGCTGGTGCTTTAAAAGCTGAAAAACTTTTACTTTTAACTGATACTAAAGGTATTTATCGTGATTTTGATGACAAATCCTCTTTCATCTCTACTTTAAAACAAAAAGAAGCTCAACAACTTATTCATGATGGAAATATTGCTGGCGGTATGATACCAAAAGTAGAAGCTTGTTTACATGCCTTAAACATGGGTACTGGCAAAACATCTATTATTGATGGTCGTGAAGCTCATTCACTAATCCTCGAACTTTTCACATCCCAAGGTATTGGTACAGAAGTAATTCGTTAATCTAATAAATAAAAGGAGAATGACCATGTTGACTAATGAAGAAATTTTCGCGAAAGACAAAGACGATTATTTACCAGTCTTTGCTCGTTACAATATAGTATTAGACCATGGTGATGGTCCTTATCTTTATGATACAAATGGCAAAAAATACATTGATTACCTTGCTGGAATTGCTGTAAATGTAGTTGGTCATAATTATAAACCACTTGTTGAGGCAATCTCTAAACAAGCAAGTCAAATGATACATTGTTCCAATCTTTATTACACTAAAATCCAAGTAGAAGCTGCTAGTAAATTAAAAAAACTAAGCGGTCTCGATAAAGTATTTTTTGCAAATTCTGGAGCTGAAGCCAATGAAGGTGCAATAAAATTAGCTCGCAGATATGCAACTAATATCGACCCTGAAAAAATTCAAATAATATCGGCTGTACATAGTTTTCACGGCCGTACACTTGCTACACTCACTGCTACAGGGCAAGAAAAATATCATCAAGGCTTTGGCCCTTTACTTAGTGGCTTTGATTATGTAAATTATAATAACCTAGACGAACTTGAAGCTAAAATGAGTAATAAAACTTGTGCTGTAATGCTTGAAGCAATTCAAGGCGAAGGTGGCGTACACGTACCTGACGCTGATTACTTACCAAAAGTTCGTGCACTTTGTGATAAATATAATACCTTATTAATCTTTGATGAAGTGCAATGCGGTATCGGTAGAACAGGTACATTTTTAGGATACCAACAATTCAATGTACAAGCAGATATCGTAACTTTAGCCAAAGGGCTCGCTGGTGGCGTTCCTATCGGTGCTGTGCTTGCTACAGATAAAGTCGCTCAAGTCTTTCATGCAGGCGACCACGGTTCAACATTTGGTGGTAATCCTCTTGCTTGTGCCGCAGCTACAGTAATTTTAGATGCTTTAGTTAACGATAAATTAATGGATAATGCTCAAGAAATTGGCACTTATCTTAAACATAAATTTGAAAAATATAAAGAGCAATACCCACAATTAATCAAAGATGTACGTGGTAAAGGCTTAATTTTAGGTATGGAACTTTCTATTGAAGGTCGCCCAATCGTAAATGATTGCTTAAAATACGGTGCTATTATTAACTGTACTGCCGGTAATGTACTTCGTTTCGTACCACCATTAAATATTACTAAAACTCATGTAGACGAATTAATCGCTATTTTAGATAAAGTATTACCACACTACGCTAACAAAGTAGTTTAAACTAATAGGAGGATTTTTATGTTAAAAGGAAAAGATTTACTATCTATACATGATTTAACAAGTGATGAAGTCAATGAAATTCTTTCACTTGCTCATGAATTAAAAGCCAAACAAAAAGCAGGAATAAAACATCACTTACTCGAAGGAAAAACACTCGGCATGATTTTTGAAAAATCCTCTACACGTACTCGTGTTTCCTTTGAAGTAGGAATGTATCAATTAGGCGGTCAGGCATTATTTTTATCTAATCGTGACTTACAAATCGGTCGTGGAGAGCCAATCAAAGATACTGCACGTGTTCTTTCTCGCTATCTTGATGGTGTAATGATTCGTACTTTTGGTCATGAAAAAGTTGAAGAATTTGCCCAATATGCTGATATTCCTGTCATCAATGCCCTTACTGATTTACTTCACCCTTGCCAAGCATTAACCGACCTTTTAACAGCTCAAGAACATAAAGGTAAAAATCTTCAAGGTTTAAAAATGGCATATATCGGTGATGGTAATAATATGACTCATTCTTTAATGTATGCTTGCGCTAAAGTAGGCATGAACTTTGCTAGTGCTAGTCCCCAAGGCTATGAACCAAATGCTCAAGTTGTAGCTAATGCCAAAATTGATGCCGCTAAAACAGGTAGCACTATTGAAATCGTAAATGACCCATTTGTGGCTGCCAAAGACGCAGATATTTTATACACTGATGTATGGGCAAGCATGGGACAAGAAGCCGAACACGATGCTCGTGTAAAACTCTTCAAAGATTATCAAATCAACAACGAACTTCTTAGCGTAGCTGATAAACGTGCTATTGTAATGCATTGTCTGCCTGCTCATCGTGGTGAAGAAATCGCCGAAGATATTCTTGAAAAAAATGCCAATGTCATCTTTGATGAAGCCGAAAATCGTTTGCATACACAAAAAGCAATCATGGCTTTATTGATGGGTTAATAAAATTTATAAAAAAATATCTATAAACTATAGATAAAACTGACTATTTTACATTATAATTAATTATTATTGTATTTAAGGAGTTGCAATTAACATGGAAAATATAAAAAAAGTTGTTCTTGCTTATTCTGGTGGTCTTGATACTTCCGTTATCATTCCTTGGCTCAAAGAAAATTACAATGGTTGTGAAGTAATCGCTGTTTGTGCTGATATCGGTCAAGGTGATGAATTAAAAGCTGTTCACGATAAAGCTTTAAAATCCGGTGCATCTAAAGTTTTCATCGAACACTTAACTGAAGATTTCGTAGCTAATTATGTATTCCCTACATTAAAAGCTAGTGCTGTTTATGAAGGCAAATATCTTTTAGGTACATCTTTTGCTCGTCCACTCATTGCTAAACGTCTTGTAGAAATTGCTCAAGCTGAAGGCGCTGATGCTATTGCTCATGGTGCTACTGGTAAAGGTAATGACCAAGTTCGTTTCGAACTTTCTGTAAAAGCTCTTGCACCAAATATCAAACTTATTGCTCCATGGCGTGAATGGGAACTTCGTTCTCGTGAACAAGAAATTGCTTATGCTGAAAAACATGGTATTCCAATCGCTACAGAAAATAAAACATATTCTATGGATAGAAATATTTGGCATTTAAGCCATGAAGGTTCTGACCTTGAAGACCCTTGGAATGCTCCAAAAAATAGCATGTATTTAATCAGTAAAGCTCCTGAAAATGCTCCTGATGAAGCTGAATATGTAACTATTGATTTTGAAAAAGGTATCCCTGTATCTGTAAATGGTGAAAAACTTGCTCCTGTAGCACTTCTCGAAAAATTAAATGAAATCGGTGCTAAAAACGGTGTAGGTATCACAGATATCGTAGAAAACCGTCTTGTTGGTATGAAATCTCGTGGTGTATATGAAAACCCAGGCGGAGCTATTTTATATGCTGCTCATCAAGAACTTGAATATCTTTGCCTTGACCGTCAAACTCTCCATTATAAAGAAACTATTGCTATTAAATATGCTGAACTCGTTTATGATGGTATGTGGTTCTCCCAACTTCGTGAAGCTCTTGCTGCATTCGTTGACGCTACTCAAGAAACAGTTACAGGTACTGTAAAACTTAAACTTTATAAAGGTAATATTTGCCCTGCTGGTGCAAAATCTCCTTATTCCTTATATAGCCAAGAATTCGTAACTTTCGAAGAAGATGATGTTTATAACCAAGCTGATGCTACTGGATTTATCAACCTCTTTGGTCTTCCACTCAAAGTTCGTGCATTAATGAAAGAACAAGCAGGTTTAAAATAATGGCAGAACAAATGTGGGGCGGTAGATTCGCCAAATCAACAGATGAAATGATTAATGAATTTCAGGCATCTATTAACTTTGACAAGCGTATGTATCATGAAGATATAGCAGGTAGCATAGCCCATGCTACCATGCTTTGCAAAGTTGGTATTTTAACTGAAGAAGATAAAAATGCGATTATTACTGGTTTAAAAAATATTTTAGCCAAAATCGAACAAGGCGATTTCAATTTTTCTATTGAACTTGAGGATATTCATATGAATATCGAAAAACGTCTTACTGAAGCAATCGGCGAAGCAGGTGGTAGACTTCATACAGCTAGAAGTCGTAACGACCAAGTAGCACTTGATACACATATGTATGTTCGCCGTGAAACAGTTGAAGTTATTAATCTTATCAAAGAATTACAAACTGCTTTAACTGAAACAGCAACAAAATATAAAGATGTAATCATGCCTGGTTACACTCATCTTCAACGTGCACAACCTATATTATTTTCTCATCACTTATTAGCATACTTTTCTATGCTTAGTCGTGATTTCTCTCGTTTTAAAGGCGTTTATGAACGTTGTGATATCATGCCACTTGGTGCTGGTGCTCTTGCTGGTACTACCTTCCCTATTGACCGTGAATTTGTGGCAGAACAACTCAATTTTGATGCTATCTACAGTAATAGCTTAGATGCTGTAAGTGATCGAGATTATATCATGGAATTTTTATCTGCAGCGTCTATCCTCATGATTCACCTCAGCCGTATCAGTGAAGAAATTATCTTCTGGTGCTCTCGTGAATTCTCTTTTGTCGAATTAGATGATGCTCATTGCACTGGTTCTAGTATGATGCCACAAAAGAAAAATCCTGATGTATCTGAACTTGTTCGTGGTAAAACAGGTCGTGTAATTGGTCATCTTATGGCTATGCTCACTACTGTAAAAGGCTTACCACTTGCTTATAATAAAGATTTACAAGAAGATAAAGAAGGTTTATTCGATACTATTGATACTATCAAATTCAGCCTTGCTGTATATGCTCAATTAATCCGTGGTATGAAAGTCAAAAAAGACGTAATGCTTAAAGCTGTTCGTGAAGACTTCTCTAACGCTACTGACCTTGCTGATTATCTTGTAAAAAAAGGTATGCCATTTAGAAAAGCACATAGCGTATCTGGTCATGCTGTTCATTACTGCATTGAACATAATAAATATCTTGAAAATCTTACTATGGAAGAATTCAAACAAATGTCTGATTTATTCGAAGAAGATATTTATGAAGCAATTACACCAGAAACTTGCGTAAAAACACGTAATTCTTATGGCGGTACTTCTTATAATCAAGTAGATATGCAACTTACTCTTGCTGATAAAATTTTATCTCAAGAACAAGCTCAACTTGATATTTATACAGATAAACAAATTAAACTTTAATCTCTAATAAAAAAGCACGCATTTACAAAAATTGTATCTGCGTGCTTTTTTTAATTATTAACCTTATAATAATGATTAATAATTTTTTCTTGTAAATAATTTTCAGATAAATAATCTAATATCACTACTCCACCTAAGATATTAACATATCGTATTAATTCATTATATTGATTGCGTTTTACTATATTTCCTTGTTCTTCAATTTTTCTTATACTATTAAAAAACGCTCTAATTATTTTAGGATTATTGGAAAATTTACTTGAGCATAATGTAAGTATTTTAGCTGGAAAATCCTTCTTTAAATAAGCTAATGCTTGATATGGATCTTCTGCATTTTCATCATATAATAATCTTCCAACCCACCACAATCTAGCTATTGGATGAAGTATTACACTTCTTTTTTTTCCTCTTGAAAAAAAGAAATTTTGTAATATTTTTTTCTCATCAAATTCTGTATTATTTAATGCACATCTATATTGCATATATTTAAATAAACTATCATGTGCTAGTCCTACCCATAATCGTTCATCCATAGCTTGTGTATCTGATATATTTTTTAATTTATCATATAAAATTTTAACATTATAATAATCTGTATCCGAAGGTTTTTTCTTACTCATATCTAAATTCAAATCATTTATTTCTATCTTAGATTCTTGTAATGGATTATTAGGATAAACTTCATTTATCCAACTTGTATCAATAGATTTATAATAATATAAATTATTTTTTACATTTCCTTTAAAGTAAGCTAAAGCATCTTCTGTCATAAAACGTAATTTCATTTTATTCTTCCTCTATATTTTTATCTATATCTTTGATTAATATCAATGTTTTTGCTATTGGCATATGCATTATTTTTTGTGCTAAAACAATAGACATATTACTTTCAATCATATCTTCATCTAAATTCATATTTTCATTTTTAAAAAATCGTTTCATTGCTTGAAACCAACGACATTCTTCATATGCACTAATATCATCTTTCAATTGTTCTAATACATATACTAATGTTGGTAATAAAATCGCCGTATTTAACATATTTAACATAGCTACTTGTAGTTTTGCTATATGATTATAATTTTCATATACATCTCTACTTAATCCTATTTTTATTTTATCTGAAAGCATATCTACTTTTAAATCTATATTATCATCATCTTCACGTCTATATATTGTAAAAATAGATGGTATATTGGCCAATTCTTCTGCATTTTTTTCAACATCAAATTTATATTGTGGTCCAATTGCCAATATATTGCCAATATCTAAATTAAATGCAGTTCCCTCATAATCTAAATTAAAATCGCAATTATAGTAATCTATTATTTTCTCTTTAACCACAATAAATGAACTTAACGATACTGCTCCCCATAAATGTTCAGATAATATATCAAAAGAAAATTCTTTTTGATTTGAACATTTTATTTCTCTATATAATGTTGATGAAGACTCTATATGTATTACATATTCGGCTTTTCCATCTTCTATCAATTTATTAATTTGTTTATTTTTCAACTTAAATTTTGCATTTATAGTTATTACATCAAAATTTTTATTTATATCAATATCACAATCAAACGAAGATTTTATATAATCATCATTATTTTCCCATAAAACAGGATAAGGATACAATTTATTTATTATATCCATGAATATCTACCTCCATTGAACATGGTTCATCACTATCTATAGTATATATAATCGAATATTTTTGATTTGCCATTAAATCTCCTATATATATTTTATCATTTCGATATTTTAATATATTTTTATTAATATCATACGCTTTTTTTATAGTAGCTGATTCTCTACCTTGATCTCCAGTTAAATATATTTGAATATATGCTTTTTTAGAATTTACCTTTGGAACAAAACTTAATTTATACTGATTTTCTTCTTGATTATAAATAAATAGTCTGAATTTTAAAGTTTCTATTTTAGTTGGGTTCTTAAGCAATACTTCATTTTTATCTGATGCTATTCCAAAATATTCATATACATTAAAATTCTTGTTACCCGAATTATTATTATGATTTTTATTGGCTATTAAATCCCCATCATCACTTAAATTGCCCCAAATAGTATCATTTCCTTCATATTTTTCATCTATAATTTGATTTCCTTTTAAATTCGATTTTAATATATCAATTTTTTTCAAATTTGATATATTACTTACTTTATTTAATAAGCTTTCCTGTGTATTCTCTCCCTTAAGAGTTGTGTCCATTACTTCATCAGGTAAATATTCACTTGCTCCTACCGCATCCATTTCATCCAAAATAGTACTAGCACCTAATTCTTTTATTTCATCTTTTATAAGTTTAGATAATTCTTTTTCCCTTTTTTTTGCTTCTTTTCTATCTTCTTTATGTCTATCTGGTTCCCATTTATCATGTTGAGGCGATTCCATCGAACGAAAATATTCATCTACTCTTTTATCTTTCAAAATACAAATTCCTGCAAATTGCATTGAAGCAGAAATACGATTTTTATCAAAAATTTTCATTCCATTTCCTCGAGCCATTAATACTTTACGTTTTTTTAAATTTCTATCTATTAAAATATCTAATGTTATGTTACCTAAATCTGCAAAATTTATTTCTTTATGTACTGTATTCTGTGAACATAACACCTGATAATATTCTTTTGTTAAATCATCTGCATATTCTTGTATTAAAGTTTCTAAATTTAATTTATTTATTAAAACATTATCAATTTTTACTTCTAAATCATTAGTATAAATACTTAATAAATAACTATTAAGAGTTGCTTTTATCATTTCATTTTTCCAACTACCATCTTTTATAAAACCTAATATGTAGATATCTGTTCCAACTTCATCTCTTACAAACTTCTCCAAAGAAAACGATGAAAATATTGGCGAATTATCTTCTATATTTCCATAAAAGCCTTCACCTTGTGTTATTAATTTTTTTTTACGTAAAAACATCTCTTTTTTTTCTTCTGCAAAAGATGCTAATTTAGCTACTCCTTGATAAGCCTGTATTCCATTTTCATCTAAAGTACTATAAAATACTGTTCTTATTTCCGAATTAGCAAATGGTGCATTTTTACCTATACCATAACTACCACCAGCTGTACCTGTTTTCTCTGAAACACCTTTCGATTTTACTAAACTAATCCATGGTGAGTTTTTTTCTTTTTGCGAACCAGTTAATCCTGTTGTATTAAAATCACTTATTCTTAATATATTTATTTTTTTTGAATTTAATATATCTAATCCTTTTTTATAAAACATCACAGCTTTTTCATTTCCGTTACTTTCCTCATCCTTTCCCCAATATTTTTCAGATAAAATAAATACTTCTTGTAATCTATTAAAACCAGGAATATCACTAGTGTTTATTTCACTTAAACAAAAATCTATCTTTACTGGTTTAGTACTATCTTTTCTGGCATCTAATGAATTTTGACATATTTCTTTAGCTAAAGATTGAAATAATGTACCTTTGAATGTTTCAATTCCCGCATCACTAATACCATTTACACACCCATTATCATTACTTGGAAAATTCCATCCTTTATTCATAAAAAAATTCCTCTCTAATTTTATTTTCACTAATTTAGCAATAATTATACATATATATTTTACTATAGCATAAAATTTTTCATATTATCTAATTAATTTATTTTTTTGTTTACAAATTTACAGGTTCACTCTAAATATAAATTATGTTAATATTATATTAATATAAATTTTATTTAAAACTCTAGATGATATTATTTATTATATATATTATAAAGGTAGGTTGATGAAATGATTGCAGATAGCACAAAATTTGAGCTAACAGATAAACTTAAAGAAAATATTAATTCTATCTTGCATGCTCATGATTATGATTATACCCAAATCGTTGGTATTCTTTTAGACACTCAACAAGAAATTCCTCAACATTATATCCCTAAAATTGTAGCTTATTACATTGCTGAAAAACTGCCTAAAGTTCAGCTTTCTACTATATATGATTGTATTACTTTTTATGATGCTTTATCTGATAAACCTCGAGGCCGTTATCCAATTGAAGTTTGCGATAGCATTGCTTGCAAAGTAAATAACAATGAATTTCTCATCGATACTTTACGCAAACTCTTAAATATTGATTTTGGCACGGTAACTTATGATGGTAGATTCACTTTAGAAAAAGTATCTTGTTTTGGTGCTTGTGATGTTGCTCCTGCTATAAAAATCAATGGCACAGTTTATGGTCATCTTGATAGTGAAGAAAAAATCAGAGCATTATTACAAAAATTCATTTAACAGTGAAAGTAAAAGGAGGGTTATAGTTATGACAGATGTTAAATACATAACTGAAAATTTTGGTAAATATGATGTATTTTCCATTGAATCATATATGAATATCGGTGGTTTCTCCGCATTAAAAAAAGCTCTTACTATGGACGGTGAAGATATTGCCACTTTATTAAGTGAAGCAAAAATCAAAGGTCGTGGTGGTGCGGCTTATCCTATGGGTCGTAAATGGTCACAAGCTCGTGCTGTTGCTCGTCCTCATCACTGCGTTGTTTGCAATGCTGATGAAGGTGAAACTTGTACCTTTAAAGATCGTGAATTAATTACTCACGACCCGTTTAATTTAATCGAAGCAATTATTATTGCTGGTTGGGCTGTAAATGCTGAAGATGGTTATATTTATATGCGTGCTGAATATAGTCACCTTCGCTCTCGTTTATTAAATGCTATTAAGCAAGCTGAAAAACATGGTTTTCTTGGTAAAAATATTCTAGGTACTGGTTGGAATTATAAAATACATCTTTATTCCGGTGCAGGTGCTTATGTTTGTGGTGAAGGTACTGCACTTATTCGTTCTATGGAAGGGAAAGCTGGTCGCCCTCGTATGAAACCACCATTCATGAAACAAAGTGGTTTATTTACTCGTCCAACTTGTATGAATAACGTAGAAAGTCTATCTATCGTACCACATCTTCTTCGCGATACTAATAAAACTTATATGACTTACGGTATAGGTGAATCTCTTGGTACAAAGCTTGTAAGTGTTGGCGGTAATGTAAATAAACCTGGCGTTTATGAAATACCATTTGGTACTACTATTCGTGAAATCATTTACGATTTAGCTGGTGGTATTCAGGGTAATAGAAATATTCGTTTAATACAATTTGGCGGTGCGTCTGGTAAAATCTCTGATGCTAGAATTTTAGATATTCCATATACTTATGAAGCTTTTAAAGAACATGATTTAGTTATCGGTTCTGGTTCAATCTTAGTAATTGATGAACGTACTTCCGTAATAGATTTCTTACGCTATACCCAAGATTTCTTCTTACATGAAAGTTGTGGTCAATGTACTCCATGTCGTGAAGGTAATCGCCATATAAAAATGTTCTTAGATAAAATCAAAGCACAAACTCATACCCAAGAAGATTTAGATACAATGACAACATTTGCCAAAGTTATGCCTATGTCTTCACTTTGTGGACTAGGTGAAACTGCACAAAATGCTTTAAAATCCGCAATGAAAATATTCCCTGATACGTTCAAAATTCCTAATTAGGAGGAGTATGATTTAATGGAAGAATTAATCAATCTTAAAATAAATAATATGCCTATCAGTGTAAAAAAAGGCACAAAAATTCTACAAGCAGCACAAATGCTTCATATAGATATTCCTCATTTATGTTATCATCCTGACCAACATATCAAAGCTCGTTGTCGTATTTGTTCCGTAGAAGTTGTCGGTCAACGCCGTTTACTTGCAGCATGCTCTACTGAATGTTGGGAAGGCATGGAAGTATTCACTGATACTAAAGTAGTTCGTGATACTCAGCGTGGCATTTTACAATTAATTATGGCTGACCATGAAGAAAATTGTTTGACTTGCCCTCGTAATGGCAATTGCGTACTTCAAGAACTTTGTAGCCGATTTAATGTTCTTCGTCCAAATATTCCTCATGTTGGCAAACACATTGAAAAACATAGTACCAATCCAAGTCTTGTTCATGACCCCGAAAAATGTATAAAATGTGGTCGTTGTATTCGTGCTTGTAAAGAAATACAAGGTCTTGAAATCTTAGGTTTTGCTGGACGTAGTACTGATATTCATGTAACTACACCATTTGAAGATGAAATAGATAATACTAAATGCGTTCTTTGCGGTCAATGTAGTCTTGCTTGTCCTGTAGGCGCATTAGTAGAAAAAGATGATACTGACCGTGTATTAGATGCTATTTTTGACCCTAATAAAACTGTTATTGTTCAAACAGCCCCTAGTGTTCGTGTTGCTCTTGGTGATGCCTTTGGTATGGAAAAAGGTAGTATTGTTACCAAAAAAATGGTTACTGCACTTCGTATGATTGGTTTCGATAAAGTTTTTGATACCAATTATGGTGCTGACCTTACAATCACTGAAGAAGCTAATGAGCTCATGGAGCGTATTCAATCTGGGCAAAAAATGCCAATGGCTACTTCTTGTTGTCCTGGTTGGGTAAATTATATGGAAAAAAATTATCCTGATTTACTCGATCATTTATCTACAACAAAATCTCCTATGCAAATTTTCTCAGCTATTGCAAAAACTCACTATGCAAAACAAGAAAATCTTGATCCTAAAAACATTTTCACTGTAGCAATCATGCCTTGTCTTGCCAAAAAATATGAAATCACTCGTCCTGAAATGGGTCGTGATGGTTATCCTGATACTGATGCTGTACTTACTACACGTGAATTAATAAAACTCATCAAATATATTGGTATCGATTTTGTAAATCTACCTGAAAATGATTTTGATAATCCTATGGGTACTGCAACAGGTGCTGCTGCTATTTTTGGTGCTACTGGTGGTGTTATGGAGGCAGCATTACGTACTACTTATGAATGGCTTACCGGGAAAGAAATGCCAAATGTAGAATATACGCCAGTACGTGGATTTGATGGCATCAAAGAAGCAGAAATCAATATTGAAGGCAAAATCATCAATATCGCTGTAGCACATACATTAAATAATGCCAAAATCTTAATGGATAAACTCCGTGTTGGGGATTGCAAATATGATTTCATTGAAGTAATGGCTTGCCCTGGTGGCTGTCTTGGTGGCGGTGGTCAACCAATTGGTACTACTATGGAAGTTAATAAAAAACGTATGGAAGCACTTTATGCTATTGATAAAAACACTAAATATCGTAAATCTCATGAAAATCCATATTTAAAACAGCTTTATCACGATTTCTTAGGTAAACCAGGTAGTAAAATTGCTCACGAATTATTGCATACTCATTATCATGCACGTAAAGTACAATTTGATTTTACTAATAAAGATTTTTAATTGCGCCTATGAATAATATTTCTATTTCACAAAAATATATTGATGATTTAATTACTAATCCTCAATACAATCAAGAAAAAACGGCTAAATTATTCCATGATTTAGCCTCAGAAAATTTTGTAGGGCCGCTCAGCGAATACTTATTCGCAGCGGCTCACTTTATTCGTAAACAACATTACGATAATAAAATATTTCTTCGTGGTCTAATCGAATTCACTAATTACTGTAAAAATAATTGTTATTATTGTGGAATTCGCCGTGAAAATACTTTAGCTACGCGTTATCGCCTCACTTTAGAAGATATTTTACTGTCTTGTAAAATAGGATATAACAACGGCCTTCGTACTTTTGTTCTTCAAGGTGGCGAAGATATGTATTTTAGCGTAGACAAAATGACCCATATTATTTCTGAAATAAAAAAACTTTATCCTGACTGCGCTGTTACGCTTTCTGTTGGCGAAAAAGACCGTACAACTTATCAAAAATATTTTGATGCCGGTGCTGATAGATTTTTACTCCGCCATGAAACAGCTACAGCCTCTCATTATCAGCAAATACACCCACAATCTATGTTACTTAGCCACCGTATTCAATGCCTATATACTCTAAAGGATATTGGATTTCAAGTTGGGGCAGGTATGATGATTGGTTCACCTTATCAAACATTAGATAATTTATTTGCTGATTTCGCTTTTTTATTTAAGTTACAACCTCATATGGTCGGTATTGGGCCATTTATCCCACATCACCAAACACCATTTAAAGATAATACACCTGGTAACATTGAACTTACACTTATTAGTTTAGCTTTTGTTCGTTTACTTTTACCAAAAGTTTTGTTACCAGCTACTACTGCACTTGCTACTTTAGACCCTCAAGGTACTATAAAAGGATTAAAAGCAGGCGCAAATGTCATTATGCCTAATATTTCGCCTGTAAATATTCGTAATCTCTATACTTTATATGATGACAAAAAAATTACAGGTGGTGAATCTCTAGAAGGTATCCTAAACTTAACTACAATGTTACAACAACATGGATATGAAGTAAGTATTTCTAGAGGTGATAGTTTAATTTCTAATATTTTAAAGAAAGAAGTCTGATATCATTGTATAATCCAAAATCTAGTAAAGCTGAAGAATTTATCAATCATGAAGAAATACTTTCTACACTTGATTATGCTGAAGAACATAAACATGATGCAGAATTAATTTCTGAAATTCTAACTAAAGCAAAATTAGAAAAAGGTCTATCTCATCGTGAAGCATCTGTTCTTCTTGCTTGTGATATTCCTGAACTTAATCAAGAAATTTTCAATCTAGCCAAAAAAATTAAAGATGATTTTTATGGTGATAGAATAGTTTTATTTGCTCCACTTTATTTATCTAATTACTGCGTAAATGGCTGTGTTTATTGTCCATATCATGCTAAAAATAAACATATTACACGTAAAAAACTTACTCAAGAAGAAATCAAACGTGAAGTTATCGCCCTTCAAGATATGGGACATAAACGTTTAGCTCTTGAAACAGGTGAAGACCCAATCAACAATCCTATTGAATATGTTTTAGAAAGTATTAAAACTATTTATAGCATCAAACATAAAAATGGTGCTATTCGTCGTGTAAATGTAAATATTGCCGCTACTACTGTAGAAAATTATCGTAAATTAAAAGAAGCGGGCATTGGTACGTATATTTTATTCCAAGAAACTTACCATAAAGAAAGTTATGAACAACTTCACCCAACAGGACCAAAACATAATTATGCTTATCATACAGAAGCCATGGATAGAGCTATGGAAGGTGGTATTGATGATGTTGGTTGTGGCGTATTATTCGGACTTGAAAAATATCGCTATGAATTTGCAGGTCTACTCATGCACGCAGAACATCTTGAAGCACGTTTTGGTGTAGGCCCACATACAATCAGTGTACCACGTATTCGTCGTGCTGATGATATTGACCCATCTACATTTGATAATGGTATTGATGACGATACATTTGCCAAAATTGTAGCTTGTATTCGTGTTGCTGTTCCTTATACTGGTATGATTGTTTCTACTCGTGAAAGTCAAGCTTGTCGTGAAAAAGTTCTTCAACTTGGTATTTCTCAAATTAGTGGTGGCTCTCGTACTAGCGTTGGTGGTTATGCACAAGAAGAAACTCCAGAAGAAAACTCCAGCCAATTTGATGTAAGCGATAATCGTAGCTTAGATGAAGTTGTAAATTGGCTGATAAAATCTGATTTTCTTCCTAGTTTCTGTACTGCTTGCTATCGCGAAGGTCGTACCGGCGATAGATTTATGAGCTTATGTAAAAGCGGTCAAATCTCCAATTGTTGTTTACCAAATGCTTTAATGACACTAAATGAATATCTTTGTGATTATGCCTCTGAAGATACAAAATTGGTAGGTAAACAATTAATTCAAAAACAATTAGCTCAAATTGGTAGCGAAAAAGTTCGTGCTATTGTAGAAAAACAATTACATTTAATTGATGAAGGTCAACGCGATTTTAGATTCTAATCAATAATACACTATAAAAAAGTTTAGTAGTAATCATTTGGTTACTACTAAACTTTTAACTTTTTATTTTTTAATTTTATATTTTTATTAAGGAGTGATTTTTTTGAATTTAAATCAAACTCCCCTAGCTAATCGTATTCACATTGCTTTTTTTGGTGTCCGTAATGCCGGAAAATCTAGCATTATGAATGCCTTAACTAATCAAAATATCTCTGTTGTTTCTGATATAAAAGGAACAACAACTGACCCAGTGCATAAAACTATGGAGCTTTTACCCCTTGGCCCTGTAAATATTATCGATACAGCTGGTCTTGATGATGAAGGTACACTTGGTAATTTACGCATTGAAAAAACCCTACAAATTTTAAATAAAACAGATATTGCCATCTTAGTAATTGACTCTACACAAGGATTTACTAATTTTGACCAACAAATTTTACAAAAAATCACTGAAAAAAATATTCCCTATCTTATTGTTTATAATAAAATCGACTTAGTTGATGATTTTTCTACAAAAATTACCCTCAATGAACATAGTATTGCCCTTAGTACTCTCGAAAAAACAGGTATTGAAACTTTAAAAGAAAAACTAGCACAACTAAAACCTCAAGCTAATGAAAAATTCATCTTAAAAGATATTATAAACGCTCAAGATATCGTTATTTTAGTCATTCCCATTGACAAAGCTGCCCCTAAAGGCCGTCTTATCTTACCTCAACAACAAGTTATTCGTGAATTATTAGATATTGGAGCAACAGCCATCATGACTCAAGATGACAATTTAGCCGATACTTTAGCTAATCTAAAAACAAAACCCAAATTAGTCATCATCGATAGTCAAGCATTTGGTAAAGTAAATAAAATTTTACCACAAGATATTGAGCTTACTTCTTTTTCTATTTTATTTGCTCGCTACAAAGGTAATTTAACTAAACAAGTACAAGCGGTAAAAGTTTTAGATACCTTACAAGATAATGACAATATTTTAATCGCTGAAGGCTGTACTCATCATCGTCAATGTGGTGATATTGGTACTGTAAAATTACCAAATTGGATAAAAAAACATACCTCAGCTAAGATTAATTTCCATTTTTGTTCAGGAACTGAGTTTCCGCAAGATTTATCTATGTATAAATTAATTATCCACTGTGGTGGTTGTATGCTAAATACCCAAGAAATGCAATATAGATTAAAAAAAGCTCATGAAGAACATATCCCCATGAGCAATTATGGTACTACTATTGCATATTTGCATGGCATCTTAAATCGAAGTCTGCATATTTTTTATAATAATTCCAATAAATAATTTCATAAAATTATAATTTTATTCTGCGTGCTACAGTTTTTATAACTTTAGCACCTTTATTTTTTATACTGCGAAGTGGTCGAAGTGGTGCAATACGTATTTTAATACGTGGTTTTACATCTTTTACTGTACCAAAATCACCACGTTTTAAATAAGTCATACGTATTTTTTCCGGTTTCATCAATTTTTTTAATGCTTTGATTGCTTTTTCTGGTTTACTATCTTCTTTACAAATAAATACATCACTAGCTACATATTTTAATTCAGGATAAGTACGAACGATAGCATGACCTTCTTGAAGTAAAATAAATACCACTGCTTCTTGTTCATTCCATAATTGAGCACGTATTTCTATCGGTGTAAATCCTGCCATATTCATAGCTGTTGCTAAAGATTCTTTTAACTCTAAATAATTGCTTAAATCTTTATTTTTACAATCGTACATATCAACTGTTAACTGTCTAGCTAAAATTTTCACGTCAAGTCCCCTCTCTGTCCAAAAATCTAATCATATTATATCATAGCTAAAAAAATTATTATACATATCTATCAGTTAATAATATATAATAAATAATAAATATAAAATATTTTTAAGGAGTGATTTTTATGCTACGAAAAATTTTAAGTTTTTGCTTTTGCTTATGCCTTTGTTTTACTCAAATAGCTCTTGCTCAAGAACTAAATAAGCCAGATACCACTTCTACACCAACTGTAAAAGTTGCAATATTGCCTGTAATTACAGCCAATAAAAATTATCCTCAAGTCAATGAATTCTTAAAAAGTTCACTTATTCAAGAAATGCATGTTCCCTTGAATGATACCCTACAAACGGTAGAATATCTAGATGATATATCTATCCATAGTGCTATGCAAAAAGCCAACTTTACTTATAATCAAAATCTTGATACACTAAAAGACACAGCTGATATATTATCAGCCGATATTGTTGTCGGATATAGCGTTCCTACAATGTATGAAAATTATGTCCATACATTTGCTCTATTAGATGATGGACCTGTTTTAAATAGTTATTTATCTGTACGTTTATGGGTATATTGTCGCCCTGTAAACAAAATTTTTGTTTTATCGGATAAACGTCAATATCTTGATGAATATTCCAATTGGGGTACTCTTCCTGAATTAGCCAAAGATGCTTCACTTCGCTTAGAACGTAAAGCTGAATTAAAATCACTATTAAAACAATCAATAAAAATTAAGAAAGGTGAATCTTAAATATGAATATCACTTACTCTCAAGAAAAAAATTTTGATGCTAAAACTCTTTTAGATTTCTTCACAGTATCTGGTAATCCTGATACTAAATACGAAGAAACACTAGTTGAAGCTATCAACAATGCAGGCACTGTAGTTTCTGCATGGGATAAAGACACAAATGAACTTGCTGCTCTTGTTAGCGTTGTTGATGACGGTAAAATGACAGCTTATGTTCGTTATCTTGTAGTTGCTCCAAATTATCGTGGTAAAGGTATCAACGATGAATTACTTGCACAAGTAAAAGCTAAATATAAAGATTATTCATTTGTTTTTGCTTTTGCACCAGATGATTTCCATGCTTCCTTCTTCACAAAATTAGGATTTAAAGTTATTGACGGAGCTAAAGTATTATCTCTTTAATTTATAATACTAATACAAAACCGCATTTATTAACTTAAGTGCGGTTTTATTTTATACATATCGAGGTGTTTATCTATGGAATTAACTACTCTTTTATATTTTTTAATAGCTTCTGTGCTACTGACTTTAGCGCCTGGCCCAGATATCATGTATTTACTTGCTAAAAGTCTAGCTGATGGCACTAAAGCAGGTATTAGCTTAGCTTTAGGCTTAACGACTGGTCTTATCTTTCATACAACGCTTGTAATCATTGGTGTTGCTGCTATCATTCAACAATCACCACTTGCCTTTGCCACCTTAAAATATATTGGTGCTGCTTATTTATTATATCTTGCTTGGGGAGCATTCCATGCTCAAGGCAATTTAAAATTAAACGCTGTAAATAATAGTACTTCCTTTTTTAAATTATATCGTCGTGGGCTCATCATGAATGTTTTAAATCCTAAAGTATTATTATTTTTCTTAGCCTTCTTACCTCAATTTGTCAATTTAAATTCTGATAGCGTGAGCCTTCAAATTGCATTTTTAGGATTTATCTTTGGCTTACAAACACTTATAATATTTTCCCTAGTCGCTATCTGTGCTGGCAAAGTTCGTGACTATATTTTAAACGTAAAAAACTTCAACAAAATAATGGGCTATATTCAAGGTATTGTATTACTCTTTATCAGCTTAGCCCTAATCATAAGTTAATTTAAAAAGCTCTTATATAAATTTATAAGAGCTTTTAATATTTAACATGATATAATATTAATATAAAATAAGTTCTAAAATACTGAAAGGAATATCTAAAATGATTA
>CAUWIH010000033.1:0-24256 GCA_963558795.1 uncultured Megamonas sp.
TAATCCATTTAATTTATTTTTAAAAGAAGTGTCGCACTTAGATTGACAATTCATCTTATAAAAAATAGTTATTATTTAGAGTGTGTTTTATAAACACTTCTTTTGCGGTATAATAACTATAATATTATTTTCAAAAAAGGAGGTTTATTATGTTGAATATATCAAAAAAAACACAGGCGACATTGATATTAGGCTTAATGTTTATCGGATTTATAGCTACATATAGATTAGATACTTTTTGGGGATTATTATTAAATCATGGTTTTTTAGCAGCATTAATTGGTGGATTGGCTGATTGGTTTGCAGTAACGGCATTATTTAGAAAACCATTAGGTGTAATATCTTATCGTACGGAGATTTTGCCACGTAATCGTGAACGAATTATGGATGAAATTGTAAAATTTATTGGTAGAGATTTATTAAATCCAGAATATATTATTAATAATATAAAAAATTATAATATGGCAATGATGATAGTCGATTATGCACATAAAGGTGGTAAGGATAAAGCCAAATTCGCCTTTAAAGAATTGACTATGCAGGTAATAAATTCTTTAGATACGGAAAAGATTGGTTCTTCATTGGCGAAGGCTTTAAAGAGTCGCCGTAAAAATTTTAATATGGCGGGCATAATTATTAAATTTTTGGTGGATTTTATAAAATCACCTGCTAGTGATAAGTTTATCGATTGTTTAATACGTACAGTTAATAAATTGATTTATGCTTTACTACAAAAAGATTTTGTGAAAAAATTATTAGATGATAATGTAGCAATTATTAAAAGAAATTATATAAAAGATAGTCAAATGCGTGAATTGATGTTTGAAGTGGTAGATTTATCTAGTACAAATTTAATAAAGAAAATAATGAGAAAAGTAGATGAATATACAAATTTATTATTAGATTATGAACGACCAGAACGTTGTAAATTGAAGAATTATTTGGTAGAAAAAATTGAGATTTTAGGTAAGCGAAATGGTTATAGAATAAAAATTGCTCAATTGGAACATTATTTTTTTGTAAAGAAATTTGATTTTAGTGATAATCTTACAGATTTAATTAGAAACTTTTGTCAAGATGAGAATAATCGTAGAGATTTATGGTTAGAATTGGAAGGGTATATGGACGATTATTTGGCAAGATTGGAAGTAGATGAACAGGCGCAAGAAAAATTAAATAATTTAATTATGCAGAAATTGACACAATTTATTCAAGAAAATTCCCAATGGAGCTTGGAATATATTAAAGAAGAATTGATGAAACATTCTCAAGAAGAATTTGTAGATTTAATTGAAAGTCGTGTTGGTGATGATTTACAAATGATTCGTATAAATGGTTCAGTAGTTGGGGCAATAGCTGGTATGGGGCTATATGTAATATCCTTTGTTGTTGAAAGGATGTGTGGCTGATGAATAAATTTAATAAAGCAGATAAAACTTTAAGTATTTTATTTATAGTGTTTGTAATCTGTTTGGTGTTGCATGTTATTTATAAAGATAATTTATTTATTGAAATGTTACTGTTTTGTAGTGAAGCAAGTTTAGTCGGTGGTATTGCCGATTGGTTTGCTGTGACAGCGTTGTTTAAAAAGCCATTAGGTTTTCCTTGGCATACAGCGATTTTGCCAAGACGTAGAGAGTCTTTTGTTAATGCGTGTATAAAATTATTACAAACGGAATTTTTATCAAAAAGAAAAATTTATCGTCGAATTTGCAATGCAGATATTTTGTCTAAAGGTCTAAGTTGGATTAGTAAAGCAGAAAATAAAAAGTATGCAATACATTTATTAATGCAATTTTTGTTAAATAAAATAGCAAAGATAGATTCAACTGCTGTAGCTCATAAATATAGTGATAAAATAGCTCAGATTATTTTGAAAGAATCTATAGAAAATATATCAAACAATTTGATTAATGTTTTGGTGAAATCCGAAAATGCACAAGTGGCTGTAAATAAAACTTTATATTTACTTAAAATTTATTTTGCTGGGCATGAGGGTAAGTTAAAAATTGATAAATTTATTGAAAACTATCAAAAACAATATGAAAGTGGTCTTGGTGGATTGATGTTATCATTTGCTTTGGCTACAAATGCGTTAGACCCTGAAGAATTATCGATAGTAATTCATGAACGTATAGTTAGTTTATTAGATGAAGCTAGTGAACAAGATAATGTATTATATATGAATTTATTAGATTTATATACAGAGTTATTGAATAATATTAATAAAGATGAGTCTTGGTTAAATAGCTTAGATAGTTTACGTGAAAATTTTATCAGTATAGGAGCACTAGAAAGAGTTCTAAGTAATATTATAGGTAGTGTATGTAATTATTTAGTAACTAATGCTAATGAAGGCTCTAGATTGTATGTAGCTGTAGAACAGATATTCAATCATGAAATGGATAGATGTATTGAAAAATTAAATGTAAATAGTGAGTTTAAAACTAAAATAAATCGTTTTGTCTTAGATGTAGTTCATCGTAGTGCATTGAAAGGTGAAGATTTAATTTTAGAATTAGCTCGTAAGTTTTTAGAAGGTTTGACAGATAAGCAATTAAATGAATTGGTTTATGATAAAGTAGAAACTGATATGATTTGGATTCGTTTAAATGGTTCTATTGTTGGCGGTATTATTGGCTTTTTTGCTTTTTGGTTATTACAATTAGTAAATAATTAAATAATATAGGAGGAAAATATTTTGCAACAGGCAGAATACCCAAAAAATCATCAAAGTTGGTTATTAATGTTAAGTCCTTATCAAATATTAGTATTTGCTTTTGCTGGCTTAATTTTATTGGGAGCGTGTTTATTGATGCTTCCAATTGCTTCAAATGATGGTAGTTCTTTAGCGTTTATTGATGCGTTATTTACAGCTACATCAGCTGTATGTGTTACTGGTCTTATTGTGGTAGATACAGGTCAGTATTTTTCCACTTTTGGTCAAATGATAATTATTATATTGATTCAAATTGGTGGTTTTGGTGTAATGACTATAACTACTATTTTTGCAGTAATTATGGGAAAAAAAATACAACTTAGAAGTAGATTGATTGTACAAGAGTCATTAAATAGGGTAACTGTAGGTGGCATTGTAAAATTAATAAAGTTATTAGTAAAAACAACTTTATGTATTGAGTTTATAGGTGGAGTGCTTTTAGCTTTTGTTTTATATCCTGATTATGGTGTAAAGGGGATATATATGGCTTTTTGGCATTCAATTTCAGCTTTTTGTAATGCGGGTTTTGATATTTTTGGTGGAACAAATATTTTTCATTATAATAATAATCCGTTATTTTGTTTGGTAATTGCTTTTTTAATTATTTTAGGTGGTATTGGTTACGGTGTAACTGTAGAAGTTAAGGCAAAGCATAAATGGCAGGCTTTTTCTTTGCATACTAAAATTGTATTAGTAACTACACTTATTTTATTAACTGTAGGGACTGTTGTAATTTTTTGTTTAGAATATAATAATCCTAATACTATCGGTGATTGGGATTTAGGTCATAAGTTATTAGGTGCATTTTTCTTATCTACAACATCACGTACAGCAGGTTATACACTTTTAGATACAGGGGCATTACATGGTGTTACTTTATTTTTTATTATTATTTTGATGTTTTTAGGTGCGTCACCAGGGTCTACAGCTGGTGGGATAAAGACTACAACTATTGCTATTATTTTTGCAACAGTAACATCACTTATTCGTGATAAAGATGAAGTTGTTTTATTTAAAAGACGAATAGAACATGATTTAATTGTAAAGGCTTTGGCTATTTTTTATATAGCAGCTGCTTTGGTCGTTTTAGGAACTATGTGTCTTTGTGTAACGGAAGATTTTCCTTTTATTAGGATTTTGTTTGAGGTTACTTCAGCGATGGCGACGGTTGGTTTATCTACAGGAATTACAGCTGATTTGACAGTTTATGGTAAATCTTTGTTAATTTTGATTATGTTAATTGGACGTGTAGGGGTTTTGACATTTTTAATGGCGATATCTATGCGAAATCGTAGAAAAGTTAAAATTGGTTATCCATCAGAACGTATTGGTGTGGGCTAATAGGTATTTAAATAAAATATTAAGGCTATAGAGATGATAAAATATATTAGAAAATTAAATCCTTATCAAATAGTTTTATGTAGTTATGCAGTTATTATTTTTACAGGAACAATGCTGTTAATGCTACCAATTACGGTGGTAGATATGGAACCATTAAATTTTGTAGATGCTTTATTTATGGCAGCATCTGCAGTTTGTGTTTCTGGTGTATCTATATTTGACTTAGGTAATAATTTTTCGATATTTGGTCAAATGGTGATTATTACTTTAGTACAAATTGGTGCTTTGGGTATTATGACTATTACAACTATTTTGGCAGTAGTAATGGGAAAACGTATCCAACTAAGAGATAGATTATTGATTCAAGAATCGTTACAGCGTTGGTCGGTTGCGGGTGTAGTTCGTTTAGTAATCATTATTGTAAAATTAACACTGGTATTTGAATTTATTGGTGGTGTATTGCTAACTTTAATTTTTTATCAGGATTATAATATAATATTAGCAATATATTATGGTTTTTGGCATTCAGTATCTGCTTTTTGTAATGCAGGTTTTGATATTTTGGGTGGCAGTGTTTTTTCAGAGTATATTTTCCATCCATTATTTAATATTGTGTTATTAATAGAAGTTATTTGCGGTGGATTGGGTTTTGCTGTACTAATAGATGTATATCAAAGACGAAATTGGGAAGATTTAAATATTAATAGTAAATTAGTATTAATTACTACTTTTGTATTAATTTTTGGCGGAACAATAGGAATTTTTATTTTTGAATATACAAATTTTGATACTTTAGGTCATTTGGATTTACCAAATAAGATTTTAGTAAGTACGTTTATGGCATCAATGGCAAGAACGTCAGGTTTTAGTATGTTGGATATGAGTACTCTTACAGAACCTAGTATGTTGATGATTATGTGTTTGATGTTTATCGGTGGTTCGCCAGCGTCAACAAGTGGTGGTATAAAAACTACAACTATAGCAGTTATTTTTGCAGCTATTTGGTCATTAGTTCGTGGCCGTGAAGATGTAGTAATTTTTAAACGTACCGTGCCTTCGATTGTTATTTTTAGGGCACTTAGTATATTTTTTGTTAGTGCGGTGGTGGTATTTTTAATGTCGATGTTTTTATGTTTGACAGAAGATATACCATTATCTAAAATTTTATTTGAATCAGTATCAATGTTTGCGACTGTAGGGTTACCAACAGGTACAATAAATGAAATGAATACTGCAAGTCGTATTGTTGTTATTTTTGTAATGTTAATGGGTCGAATAGGGATTATTTCTTTTGCGATGGCATTAGTTATTCGTAAAAAGAAACATAAAATTCGTTATCCAGAAGATAAATTTATTATTGGGTAAGGGAGCATTTTTGCATGAGTTTTAGTGTTAAAATACCAGGTTCTTGTGGCGAATTAGTCCAAGGCATGATAGATGATGTACCTTTTTTAGTTACTTGTCCAATTGATATGTATGCAAAGGCAAGTATTACGAAGTATTTTTCATATTTACCATATAAAACTCGATTAGCTCGCAATAGAACTCTTGATTATTTAAATACCAAATCTTATGCAAAATTTTGTTTGACTACAGAATTATTAACAGGTAAAGGCATGGCTTCAAGTAGTGCAGATATAGCAAGTATTTGCCAATTGACAGCACTTTCTTGTAATCGAGAATTAAATCAAGATGAAATAAGTAAGATTGCAACAAGTATTGAGCCTACAGATGGTATTTTTTGTAAAGGTATTGTGAGATATAATCATTTAAATGGTGAGGTTTTAGAACATTTAGGATTAGCACCGAGGATAAAAATTTTAATGTTTGATTGTGGCGGTAAAATAGATACATTATCGTTTAATCGTCGAAAAGATTTAAAAAGATTGTATAAGGAAAATGAGTCATTAATTAAAGAGGCTTTAGATTATTTACGTTTGGGTTTTAAAGAAAAAAATAATAAATATATTGGAAAAGCTTGTGTAATTAGTGCATATGCTAATCAAAATATTTTATATAAAAAACAGTTAGATGATATTATGATGATATCAGAAAAGTATCAGGCTGTGGGAGTAAATGTAGCTCATAGTGGTACAGTGATTGGTGTATTATTTGATGACAATTCTGAGCCAGGTTTAATTGAAGAATGTAAAGAGAAAATTTTGAATGAATGTTTTGATTTACAATTTTTAAATTTAGTAAAAATGATTTCTGGCGGAATGATTATTGAAAATATAGATGATTAATTGTAATTGTAATTGTAGGTATAGGTTATAAAAACCTAAATAATTGTATTAAGAGGATAATATTATGCAAAAATTTGAGCATGGTGGAGATTTAAAACAAATAAAAGCAAAATATCAAGTAGAAAATCTTATGGATTTTAGTGCTAATATTAATCCATATGGTTTATCTAAAAAAATAAAAGAAGAGATTATGAATCATATAGATGATGTAGTACATTATCCTGAGCCAAATGCAAGAGAGCTTTGTCAAAAAATCGCTAATATGTATAATTTGCCAGCTGATAAAATTATCATAGGTAACGGTGCAGTAGAATTATTATATATTCTTTGTCATATTTTAAAGCCTAAAAATGCCTTAATTATATCACCTGGTTTTAGTGAATATGAACGAGCTGCTAAAAGTGCAGGGGCTAAGATTAATTATGCAATGTTATCAGAAAAACATGATTTTAATTCACCTATGCGTGATTTGATTGTAAATATTAAAGGAAATGATATTTTATTTATTGGAAATCCTAATAATCCAACAGGTACTTTATTTACTGTAGAGGATATGGAATTATTGATTGAACATGCAGAAAATAATGGTTGTTTTGTAGTAGTTGATGAATCTTTTATGGATTTTATCAAAACAAGTGAGGCCTTTTCGGTATTACCATTAGTAGAAAAATATCATAATTTATTAGTATTACATTCATTAACTAAATTTTATGCAATTCCAGGTCTTCGTTTAGGTTTTGCGGCAACAGACCATGAAGTTTTAGACCCCTTGTATGAGGCAAAAGACCCATGGAATGTAAATTCTTTAGCTCAAGTAGCTGGTATGGCAGCTTTAGATGATAAACTATATCAACGTCGTAGTAGAACATATACAAGAACAGAAATAAATTATTTATATGAAGAGTTAGAGACTTTGGAAAAACTAAAAGTATATGAGCCAACTGTTAATTTTATTTTAGTGAATATTAAAGACACAGGAATGAATGCCACTGAGTTAAAAGTAAAATTATTAGAATATGGTATTGTTATTCGTAATTGTGAAAATTATCCAGGATTAGATGAATATTTTGTTCGTTTTGCGGTAAGAACACGAGAAGAAAATGATAAATTAGTTGATGCTTTGACTGAAATTTTAGAGTAAATATATTGTTTATCTAAGTGAAAATACAAATTATGTAGATATGATACAAAAAAAGAAGTCATTTAATGACTTCTTTTTGATTTGACTATAAATTTTAGATTATGATAAAAAAAGACCGATAGGGAGAGAAACCTATCGGAGAGCAAAAACTTATATAACTTTATTGAGTTACATTCCTAGTATAAAGGTTTTAGATTAAAAAAAGATTAAATTTTGATTAAAAATAAAAATAATATTGTTATGCTTGACATAATAATAAGCGTTTATTATAATGAAGACATTATAAAGTATAAAGTAATGCGAAAGACATGATTAAAGAAACCATATGTTTTCAGAGAGAGAAGACACGGCTGGGAGCTTCTTAACTATATTCTTTAGTTACCACTTTCAAACTGCAAGACTGAACTATTGTTGATATAAATTAAGTTTTGCCGGCTAAAATCCGTTATCATTTTTCAAGTTGGTTATTATTTTTATGACAAACAGGGTGGAACCGCGAACAACAGCCTCGTCCCTATGTGTAGGGATGGAGGCTTTTTTATTTTTTAGGAGGTAAATTATAATGGCAAATATTACATTAAAAGATGGTGCTATTCGTGAAGTAGCAGAAGGCACTACTGTACTTGATTTTGTAAAATCATTCAGTAATTCTTTAGCAAAAAAAGCATTAGCTTGCAAAATTGATGGAGAAACTAAAGATTTAATGACTGTTATAGATAAAGACCATCAAATTGAAATTTTAACTTTTGATGATGAAGATGGTCGTTGGGCACTTCGTCATAGTGCTTCTCATATTTTAGCACAGGCTGTAAAACGTCTTTATGGAGATAAAAATGTACAGCTTGCTATTGGACCTGCAATTGACAATGGTTTTTATTATGATTTTGATATGGATCATCAATTAAGTACTGATGATTTAGTAAAAATTGAAAAAGAAATGAAAAAAATTGTTAAAGAAAATTTAGCAATTGTACGTAAAGAAGTTACTCGTCAAGAAGCACTTGATTTCTTCAATGCTGAAGGTGAAAATTATAAAGTAGAATTAATTAATGATTTACCTGAAGATGCAATGATTACTATGTATTCTCAGGGCGATTTCACTGACCTTTGTGCAGGCCCACACGTAGTATCTACTGGTAAAGTAAAAGCTATTAAATTACAATCTGTTGCTGGTGCATATTGGCGTGGTAGTGAAAAAAATAAAATGCTTCAACGTATTTATGGTACAGCATTTGAAAAACAATCTGATTTAGATGATTATTTAAAAATGCTTGAAGAAGCAGCAAAACGTGACCATCGTAAACTTGGTAAAGAACTTGATTTATTTAGCTTACATGAAGAAGGTCCAGGATTCCCATTCTTCCATCCAAATGGTATGGTAATCAGAAATGAACTCATTAATTATTGGCGTGAAGTTCATCGTCAATTTGGTTATCAGGAAATCAAAACTCCAATGATTATGAACCGTAAACTTTGGGAAACTTCTGGTCACTGGGACCATTATAAAGAAAATATGTATTTCACTCAGATTGATGGTGAAGATTATGCAATCAAACCAATGAACTGCCCAGGTGGTATGCTTGTATATTTAACTCAGCAACATAGTTATCGTGATTTACCACTTCGTCTAGGTGAACTTGGTCTTGTACATCGTCATGAATTATCTGGTGCATTACATGGTTTAATGCGTGTACGTAACTTCACTCAAGATGATGCTCATATCTTTATGTTACCTAGTCAGATTGAAGATGAAATTCAAAAAGTTATTGATTTATTTGATAAAGTTTATAGCACTTTTGGTTTAACTTACCATGCAGAACTTAGCACACGTCCAGATGATTCTATGGGTTCTGATGAAGTTTGGGAAACAGCAACAAATGCACTTAGAAATGCACTTGAACATCGTGGCCTTAAATATGTAGTAAATGAAGGCGATGGAGCTTTTTATGGTCCAAAAATCGACTTCCATTTAACTGATTCTATTGGTCGTACTTGGCAGTGTG
The DNA here is from genome assembly GCA_963558795.1 of uncultured Megamonas sp. GTDB lineage: Bacteria > Bacillota > Negativicutes > Selenomonadales > Selenomonadaceae > Megamonas. The sequence continues at coordinate 9,451 of CAUWIH010000033.1, forward strand.
GTACAATTCAGCTTGATATGTTAATGCCTGAAAAATTTGACCTTACTTATATTGGTGAAGATGGTCAAAAACATCGTCCAGTAATGATTCATCGTGTAGTATACGGAAGTATTGAACGTTTCATTGGTATCTTAATTGAAAACTATGCAGGTGCATTCCCAGTTTGGCTCGCTCCTGTACAGGTTAAAATTTTACCTATTAGTGATAAATATATGGATTATGCTTATGAACTTAAACGTAAAATGTTTGACCTTGGTATTCGTGTAGAAGTAGATGACCGTAATGAAAAAATCGGTTATAAAATCCGTGAAGCACAGGTTAAAAAAGTTCCATATAGCATTATTGTTGGTGAAAGCGAAATGGAAAATAAAAATATTTCTGTTCGTAAACGTCGTGAAAAAGATACTGTTACTATGGCTACTGATGAATTTATTAATAATCTTCTTGAAGAAATCAAAACTAAAGCTCAATAATAATTAATCAATAAAAAATTAAAGCTCTTAATAGTTTTTTAGCTATTAAGAGCTTTTTTGTTATTTAATCCATTTACCACAAGCAGTATCTACACAAAGTTCATTATTATCCATGATAAGTTGTCCACGTAAAAATGTTTTAATAGGCCAACCTTTGATTTTTTGTCCAGCAAAGGCAGTAAGTGGTTGTTTACTATGAAGTTTAGCATTTTCTATGGTATCAATTTTATTCATATCAACAACTACAATATCAGCGTCTTTACCGATTTCAAGTGAGCCTTTAGATGTAAGATTATAGATATCAGCTACATTTTTAGCCATAATTTTAGTTAAAAATGGTAAAGTGAGTTTTCCTTTACTTACTTCATTAAGCATTAATGGAAGCATAGTTTCTACACCACACATACCAGCAGGTATTTTAAATAAATCGCCTTGTTTTTCACTAACAATATGAGGAGCATGGTCAGAGGCGATAAAGTCTAAAGTACCATCAAAAAGACCTTCCCAAAGAGCAAGTCTATCTTCTTCATGTTTGATGACAGGGTATACTTTCATCATTGGACCTATTTTTTCATAATCTTTAGCAGATAAAAATAAATAATGAGGACAAGTTTCTCCAGTGATTTGAATACCTTTGGCTTTAGCTTCACGAATAGCTTCTACCCCTAATTTTGAAGTTACATGTAAAATATGTAATCTAGCGTTAGTAGCTTGAGCAAGTAAAGCAGCTGTTTGAATTGTTAAAGCTTCAGCTAAAGCAGGTCTAGAGTCAACAAGTGCCTCATAATCTGTTCTGCCAGAAGCTTGTAAACGTTTAGTTAAAGTTTGGATTAATTCAATATTTTCAGCGTGAATGGCAATTATTTTATTAGTTTTAGCCATTTGTTCGAAAATTTCAAGAACATCACCATCACCAAGAGGTGGAATAATATCTTTATCTTCAGGATTATAGTTATAAATTAAAGCTTTAGTTTTGGCATTAATAGCATAGCCCCAGAAAAATTTTACAGCACTAGCACCATACTGGCAAAGTTTGGGTAAATCATCTAAATTTAATTGACCTAAAGAAAGTCCCCATATACCATAATCAGCAAATGCTTTTGGTGCAAAATAATTAGCTTTATGCTCTAAATCATTTTTATTTAATACTGAAGGATTAGTATTAGGCATATCAAATACAGTAGTAACGCCACCACAGATTGCAGATTTTGTACCTGTCATAAAATCTTCTTTAGCTGTAGCTCCAGGGTCACGAAAATGGCAATGTGTATCAATACAGCCAGGAAGTAAATATTTACCTGTCATATTATATGTTTTTTGTGCAGGTTTATCAGTTGTAGAAATTTCAGCAATTTGTTCATTCTGTATATAAATATTGCTAGTATAAATTTCTTGGTCATTTACAATATATCCATTTTTTAGAGCTAAATCATACATAAAAAAGTCTCCTTTTAATTATATAAATATAATAAATTATAACATGGTAAATATATTTTTAACTATATTTTAATAAGATAATAAAAAGATAGCTGATTATTTTGGTGAAAAAAATTAATAAATTTTGCGAAAATGTTAGTAATATAGTATTATTATGAATACAAAGTGTTATAAAATAGGAGGAGTTTTTTTGAAAAAGCTGGTAATAACAGGAACTATTTTATTTAATGAATCTATCAATGATAATGTAAAACACATGATTATACAAGCTCCAAAAATTGCACAATTAGCAGAACCTGGACAATTTGTTCATGTAAAAACAATGCATAGTGAGAATTTTTTACGTCGTCCGTTTAGTATTGCCGATGTAAATAAAGAAGAAGGAACAATTACCTTAATTTATCGTATTGTAGGCAAAGGAACAACTGAATATGCTCGCTTACAAGTTGGTGAACAGTTTAGTATTTTAGGACCAATTGGTAATGGCTTTAAAGCAAAACCAGGTCGTCCATTACTTGTTGGTGGTGGAGTAGGTATCGCACCACTTATTTATTTATCTAAGTTATTAAAAGACGAAAAACCAATTTTACTTATTGGTGGCAAAAATAAAGAAGAAGTTTTCTGGGAAAAATATTTAAAAGATTATGCTGATAAAATTTATATTACAACAGATGATGGTTCTGTAGGATTTAAAGGATTTACAATTCAGCTTATGCCAGAAATTTTAAAAGAACATAATATTGATAATATCTATACTTGTGGCCCTAATATCATGATGGAAGGCGTTGCCAAACTTGCTTATGAACATGATATCGATTGTCAAGTATCTTTGGAAAAACGTATGGCCTGCGGGATTGGTGTATGTCTTGGCTGTACTTTTGATGGCAAACTTACCAAAAAACGTCGCAAAGTTTGTACAGAAGGTCCAGTATTTGATGCCAAGGAGGTATTTTGATGAATTTAGCTGTAAAAATTGGGAGTCTTGAATTAAAAAATCCAGTAATGGGAGCATCAGGAACTTTTGGCTTTGGTAAAGAATACGAAGATTTTCTTGATGTAAATGAAATTGGTGCTATTGTAACTAAAGGTGTAACACCAAAACCACGTGCAGGCAATCCAGGTGTACGTATTGCTGAAACACCAGCTGGCATGCTAAATTGTATAGGTCTTGAAAATCCAGGTGTAGATGCGTTTATTTATGATATTTTACCTAAAATAAAAAAATATAATACAGCTGTGATTGTAAATATTTCTGCAGGTAGTGTAGAAGAATATGCAGAGATGGCATGGCGTTTGGATATTGATGGAGTAGATGCTGTAGAAGTAAATATTTCTTGCCCAAATGTAAAAGAAGGCGGTATCGTTTTTGGTACAGACCCTAAAGCGGCAGCAGCAGTAACTCATGCAGTAAAAACTCATACGAAAAAAACTGTAATTGTAAAACTTTCACCAAATGTAACAGATATTGTAGAAATGGCAAAAGCTGTAGAAAAAGCAGGTGCAGATGCGATTTCTATGATTAATACATTAACTGGTATGGCCATAGATATTAATACAAGAAAGCCATTACTTGGAAATATTACAGGTGGTCTTTCTGGCCCTGCGGTAAAACCAGTAGCACTTCGCATGGTTTGGCAAGTAGCAAAAGCTGTAAATATCCCAATTATTGGCATGGGTGGTATAATTTGTGCAGAAGACGCTATTGAATTTATGTTAGCAGGAGCAAGTGCAGTAGCTATTGGAGCATATAATTTTATTGACCCATCTGCTTTAAAAGTAGTAGCTGATGGTATTGCTGATTATATGCAAAAACATAATATAGAAGATGTAAATGAACTTATTGGTGGGTTAAAGGTATAAAATAAAAAGCTAGTGCATAATATTTGCACTAGCTTTTTTGAAATTAAAATATTAAATAAAGATTAACGAGTTTTATATCCTTGATAATCTTTTAATGAGGTATTTTCTTTAATAACATCAGCAATAGATTTATTATTATTTAATTCTTCAACGACTTTTAAAGCTTTATCAGATAATAAACCATTGGATGTTTTACCTAAACGTAATGTTTCATAGTTATTCCATAATTGACCTATATTTTCATTACGACCTTGTAAAATATATTTAGTGTTACCAGTTAAATTAGCTTCTTTTAAACCAATATTATGTTGCTTTTGATATTGAGCAATACCAGCACAAATAGCTGCGTCATCAGTACGGATACGATTTAAAATTAATACAGCTTTAGTATCTTTATATTCAGTGCAGAAATTAAAATCACCTTGAGAGTCCATAGCAGCAAAAATTGGGCCATGACCATTATATTTAGGAACGATAACTTTATCGATAGTTAAAGATTTACCTACACCTTGAGTTTGAGCATGAAGGTCATAGTTATATTCATTAGTATATTTACCGTCTTTATCGAGTTTATTAGTCATCGCAACAATACCGTCAACACCTGGAACATTAAATACATCAACAGCAGCACGAACCACATCAATTTGAGAGGCGGAGTTTACCCAAGTGTCAATACCATTTTTATCAAGAGCGGAGTATAATTCTTTGATTTCAGGAGAAACTGTAAGACCAATATTATAAGAAATTTTTACACTGCCAGCTTTACTAGCATAATTTGTAGGACCTACATAAGAACCTTTTGTCCAAGTCTGACCTTTTTGCGGGTCGCTATAATAAGTATCACAATCATAAGCTAATTGATATACTTCATCAGGAGTCATACCAGTGAACCAATACGTAATCCAAGGATAAGAAACAGAAGTATCCATATTTTCAGAGATTGCATCATAAAGCCATCTCATTTTAGAAGAAAATTCTTTAAAATCATCACTATTTTTTACTTCTTCGGATAATTGACTACCTTTAGTAGTAACATAACCATTATTATAAAGCTTGCTATAAGCAGCAACAGCATCATCAATAACATCAATAATTTTAACTTGAGTGCCTTTACCAGCATCAGCGCCAAAAGTAGAAGATAATTTATCTTGAGGAATACCAGTTTTTAAAACAGTAGATAATTCTTCAGGAGTAATAGCAAAGGCTAAATGGTCTAATTGCCATACAGCTAATTGTTCTTCTACATCTAAAATAGAAGTAGTATTATCAAAATCAAAAACAGCATATGGGCGATTAGTAGAAGAATAATTTTTAGAATCCTTACCGTAAGTTTGTAAAAATTCATTTAAAGTGTTTTTAGTATCTTCTTGCCAATTTGGGCTAGTTAAATTAGTGGCATAAAGATTGGCATTAGTTTGCAGTGCTGGTGTAGCATATGGAGCTTGAGCAGCCATTACAGGAAGATTACCAAGAGAAAAACTACCAAAAGTAGCAAGAGCTAAAGTAATCTGTAAAGATTTTTTAAAAGATAACTTCATAATAAATAAGACCTCACTATAATTATATTATTTAATATCTATGTTTAATATTAATTTAATTTTATTAGGTAAAAGTGTAATATAAGCAGTAATTTGTGTAAAATATTTGTATAATCATGTAAAAATTTTTGTGTGATAAATATTAAAAAATGTAAAGAAAAATTTATAAATATTTTGTTGACAAAAAAATATTTATATGATATATTAATCAATGTTGCATATCAATGCGACCTATTGCACAAGAAGAAGTCACCGCTTCTCACCTTATGACGCGACAGTCACTAAGGTTACTAATTAAAACAAAAACGTTTAACGTATATTTTTTAATTTGTAATATAAGAGGGTGACGTGTGTCACTCTCTTTTTTGTGTTAATTATAAATAATCTATAAATAATGAGGTGTTTTCCATTAGTAAAGAAACTTTAAGAATCAACGGCGAGATTCGCGTTAGAGAAGTTCGTGTGACAGATGCTCAGGGTGAACAGCTTGGAATTATGTCTACAAGAGATGCTCTTCGTAAAGCTGAAGAAGCACACTTAGACTTAGTTGAAGTTGCTCCAAAAGCTAAGCCACCTGTTTGCCGAATCATGGACTTTGGTAAGTATCGTTATGAACAACAAAAACGTGAAAAAGAAGCAAAGAAAAAACAGAAGGTTATCAGCGTAAAAGAAGTAAAACTTCGTCCTGGTATTGAAACACATGATTTTAACTTCAAAGTTAAAAATGCTATGCGTTTTATTGCTGAAGGCAATAAAGTAAAAGCAACTATTATGTTCCGTGGCCGTGAGCTTTCTCATCCAGAAATGGGTAAAGAGCTTTTATATAAGGTCGCAGAAGCAATGCAAGATGCTGTTACTGTTGAACGCGAACCTAAACTTGAAGGTAAAAATATGATTATGATTTTAGCACCAAAAGTGCAAACTAAAGGAGGAAACACTAATGCCAAAAATTAAAACTCGCAGAGCTGCAGCTAAACGCTTTACTGCTACTGGTTCTGGTGAATTCAAACGTAATAAAGCTTTCAAAAGCCATATTTTAGAAAAGAAATCACCAAAACGTAAACGTAATTTACGTAAAGCAGCTATCATCACTGCTGCTGATCACAAACGTGTAAGCAAAATGCTTCCATACGCTTAATTAATCATTTATTGTTGAAATTTAGGAGGGTCAATAATGCCAAGAGTAAAAAGTGGCGTAACCGCTCATGCACGTCATAAAAAAATCTTAAAATTAGCTAAAGGTTATAGAGGAGCTAGAAGCAAACAGTTCAAAAAAGCTAACGAACTTGTTATGAAAGCTCTTTACTATGCACGTAGAGACCGTCGTGCGAAAAAAGGTGATTTCCGTAGACTTTGGATCGCTCGTATCAATGCTGCTACACGTGCAAATGGTATGTCCTACAGCCGTTTCATCTGTGGTTTAACAAAAGCAGGTGTACAAGTTAACCGTAAAATGTTAGCAGATGTTGCTATCAACGATGCTGCTGCATTCGCTAAACTTGTTGAAGTTGCAAAAAGCAATCTTTAATATAAAAGACAAAAGTCGTTTCTAAGATGATTTAGAAACGGCTTTTTTTGTGCAACTAACTGAACAAGTATACATTGTTTAAATATGTTAAATACTGTATAATAGATAAGAATGAGTTTTATTTAGAATATAAATAAACATGATTAGGAGGATTTTAAATGGCATTAGTTAATGAAAATTATCTAAAATTACAAGGTAGTTACCTTTTTGCTGAAATTGCACATCGTGTACAAAAATTTAAAGCTGAAAATCCAGAAGCTGAAGTTATTAGTTTAGGTATTGGAGATGTTACTTTACCATTACCACAAGCTAGTATTGAAGCTATGCATAAAGCTGTTGATGAAATGGCAAATAAAGAAACATTCCGTGGATATGGCCCAGAACAAGGTTACGCGTTTTTACGTGAAAAAATTCGTGATGTTGTTTATAAATCTCGTGGTGTAGATATCGAAACTGATGAAATTTTCGTTAGTGATGGTGCGAAATCTGACTGCGGTAATATTCAAGAAATCTTTGGTATAGATAATACTATTGCAATTACAGATCCAGTATATCCAGTATATCTTGATACAAATATCATGGCAGGTCGTACAGGTTTAGTAAAAGAAAATGGAACGTTTGATGGTGTTGTATATATGCCTTGTACAGCTGAAAATAATTTTACACCAGAACTTCCAAAAGAACATGTAGATATTATTTATTTATGCAGTCCAAATAATCCAACAGGTACAACTTTATCTCGTGATGAATTAGCAAAATGGGTAAAATATGCCAAAGATAATAAAGCTATCATTTTATATGATGCAGCATATGCTTATTATATTACAGAAGAAGATGTTCCTCGTACAATTTATGAAATTGAAGGAGCAAAAGATGTAGCTATCGAATTCCGTTCTTTCTCCAAAACAGCAGGATTTACAGGAACTCGTTGTGGTTATATTGTTTTACCAAAAACTGTAAAAGGTTATACAAAAGATGGTAAAGAACAAGCTTTAAATCCTCTTTGGAATCGTCGTCATACAACTAAATTTAATGGTACACCATATATTATTCAGCGTGGTGCAGAAGCTGTACTTACAGAAGAAGGACAAAAACAAGTAAAAGAAATGGTTGGCTATTATATGGAAAATGCAAAAATTATCCGTGATAGCTTAGTAAGCTTGGGTCTTACTGCTTTTGGTGGTGTAAATTCTCCATATGTATGGCTTAAAGTTCCAGCTGGTATGACTTCTTGGGATTTCTTCGATAAACTTCTTCATGAAGCAAATATCGTAGGTACTCCAGGTTCTGGTTTTGGTCCATCTGGTGAAGGTTATTTCCGTCTCACAGCATTTGGTAGCAGAGAAAATACATTAAAAGCTGTAGACCGTATTAAAAATCAATTAAAATTATAATTTAAGAGTTTATAATAAGAAAAAGAACTATCTCTATTAAAGATAGTTCTTTTTTAGTCTTAAAATAGGGTATTTGTTCATTTTCTTTAGTGATAAAGAAACGAACCAAAGGATAACATCGCAGATAAAATAATAACCAATTATCCTCATGTTAGCGAATTTTTCGGTAGCCGTAGGCTATTGGCAAGGATAAAACCATGACTATGAATTTAGCTCTACTGTTTGAGCGAAGCGAGTTTAGAGCGTTATAGTCATGGTTTTATAATTGACAAAGAAAAATTGGTATCGGGAGGTAGAGTTCTTTTGTTACTTTTCTTGCTCATGAAAGAAAAGTAAGCGGACTATACGAACATTTGTTGTAATAGTCCTTTTTTTATTTGTTGCCAGTGTTCTAGCTGGGCTTTTTGGTTATCGATTTTGCGGTCAAAAGCTGAAAGAAAATCTGCTATTTTTGTTTGTTCTTCAAAACAAGGAGTAGGTATATATAATTTATTAAAATCCTTCATATTTAAATTATTTCTACCATCACCAGTAATCATGGTGTATATTTTGCTTTTACAAATAGGAGAATTAAGATACCAACAAATATATTTAGGATTATATTTGTTAAAGTCTTTTATTCTAGTAACTATAGTTGCAAAGCCAATACTGTTAACTAAATTTTCATCAATCATAGCGGAAGTGCCAACATCACCAGTATGAACAGTAATAATATCATTTAATTTATGCTGTCTAGATGAATTATTTTTAGCAAATTTTTCATCTAAGAAAATTTGTTCATTAAATATAAATTTATTTTCTTTTATATCTGAGTTTCTAATTAAAGGAATACCTTTTTCTACATAAAATTTTGTCATAGTAGTTACTAAACCAATGTAAGTTATAGCAATATCTGTAATTTTTTTCTTTTCCCAATTAGGATAATTATTGCCGTTTTTATCTTTAAAGCGTAGTTTTTGATTAAAGACTTGTTGTAGTAATCCTTTTTTCTGATTTTCTAGGCTAGTGATAGTATTTTCTAGGTTTTCGATTTTTTTATTGACAATAAATAAGAAACTAGATAATTTATTTTGTTCTTCTAAAGAAGGTAAATTAACTTTAATATTTTTTAAGCTTTTTATGTTAATATGAACAATAGATTTACCTTGAGCAATTCGAGCAATTTTATATTTATATTTGTATTTCAATAAAAGACTCATAAATAAATTATTAGTAAATGAACTTCTGAAAATGAGTAAATCTCCACCTAAAGCAACATTATCGAAAAGAACACAAGTGCAAGTTGAAATATCTTCTGCTGTTTCACCTGAAAGAGGTAATAATATATCATATTTTTTACTTAATACTAAATCGGGAGTAATAAAAGTTTTGCTTTTTATTTTAGTAGCAAATTCATTGTAGAAAGTATAAAGTTCTCCATATAAAATGCAAGGTATACCATCTAAAGATAAGTTTGACTTGTTAAGATTTCCACCTTTTAGGAAATTTCCAATATCGGATAATTTATATGGTTGCCATTCATCGGCAAATTTTTTAAATCTTAGTTTTGGTACATTCATTAGGTTAACTCCATTAAAATAAATAAGTATTATTATGAATCGTGAGATTGATGTTTGGGAATGAAATAGGAAAAAATGAGGCTTATAATGCCAACACCAATTAAAACATAATAGATATGGTTAAGTCCGTAAAATAAGGCATGGCGTAAAATATCGTTATATTGAGGTGTGCTATTATCATAGAAGTTTTGCATGGTAATATTAATTAAATTATATGAAGAAATATAGGTATCTGTTTCTAAATTTAAATATGCGCCTAAAATAGTAACCCCGATAGTTTGAGCAAGTAAGCGTGTAAGCATATTTAAACCTACCGCAGCACCACGTAGATTATATTTTACAGAATCTTGAACGATAATAGTAAGAGTATTCAAAGTTCCTGAAAAACCAAAGCCAAAGAAAAATACATAAAAAGATAAATAATAAAGAGATGTATCAATTGTTAAAGTAGTTAGTAGCCAAGAACTAAAAATTAAAATCAAAGATGAAACCATAATAATAAAATTAGTAGGATATTTTTTTAATAAAGTAGCTGTGAAAATAGAACTGATGAACCAAGATATTGAGGTAGTAACTAATGAAATACCAGCAATAGTGGCACTATATCCCATGATAGATTGAATATGTAAAGGTAGATATACAGAACAACCAATTAAGATAAAGGAACTAAGAAATGTAACAATATTAACAATGATAGAATCTTTATTTAAAATAAATAAAGGTACTATTGGTTCAGAAATTTTAGCCTCTTGAAGATAAAATAAAATAGCACTAATAAAAGTAATTATAAATAAATTAGTAGCTAAATGAAAATCTTCATTTAATTGCATAGTGCCATAGAGAAATGTGCCAATGGCAATAGATAATAAAATAGCTCCGATGTAATCTATTTTAGGTTTTATAGTAGGTTTTTGTTCGTGAACAAATTTGACTAAAATATAAATACAAATTAAACCAAAAGGTATATTAATCAAAAATATCCAATGCCAAGATAAATAATCAATGAGAAAACCACCAAGTAATGGACCAATGAGACCTGCTACACCCCAAATGGAGCTAACTGCACCTTGAATAATGGAGCGTTCTTCAACAGTGAAAATATCGCCAATCATAGTAAAACCAATGGTTAATATAGCGCCAGCACCAATCCCTTGAATACCACGAAAAATAATGAGTTGGGTCATAGTTTGAGATATACCGGCAAGTAAAGAACCTACAAGAAAAATAGAAATACCGATAATAAACATACGTTTTCTACCATAAAGGTCAGCTAGTTTACCATAAATGGGTGTGGATATAGCAGAAGTTAAAAGAAAAATTGAAAATATCCAACTAAGCATTTCAAAATCATGTAAACTTTTTACGATTACAGGTGCGGCTGTAGAAACAACAACGCCTTCAAAAGCAGCTAAAAAAATAGCGACTAAAAAAGAAAAGGCAATTTTTTGTTTTGTTTTATCCATTTGCATAATATCACCTAATTATATCCTAAAAGTTTTAATTACTATCCAATTTTAGCATATTAAAGATAATAAGTCAGCTAGATTTTAGACTGAAAGGGTAGAAGGCTATTCAATCATTGCTCAAAATATGATAGAATGTATACAGTTTATTTTGAAAATGGGGTGAAGATATGAAAGTTACTAGAGAAGATGTAGAAAACGTAGCTCTATTATCTCGTCTTAGCATTAAAGATGAAGATATGGATAAAAATATCAGTGAGCTTAATGATTTTCTTGAATATGTAGATAGATTACAAGAAGTAGATACTGAAAAGGTAATGCCTACAGCACACGTATTACCTGTACAAAATGTATTTCGTGAAGATGTGGTAAAACCATCCCTTGACCGCGAATTAGCATTATCTAATGCACCAGAACAAGAAGATGGTTATTTCCGCGTACCAAAAATTTTAGAAGAATAGAATTAATGCGGATACTCAACAATATATAAATTAAGGAGGCTTTTACGTGAGTTTATTTGAAAAAACAGCACATGAATTGCATGATATGCTTGTAAATAAAGAAATTTCTGCTGTAGAAATTGCTAAAGATGTGCTTTCTCGCATGGAAGTTACTGATGATAAAGTAAAAGCATATATTACCAAAACAGCTGATTATGCTTTAGAACAAGCTGAAAATGTCGATAAAGATATAACAGCAGGTGCAAATATTCCATTTTTAGCAGGTATTCCTGGTGCAATTAAAGATAATATTTGTACAAAAGGGTTAAAAACAACTTGTGCCTCTCATATGCTTGAAAATTTTGTACCACCATATAATGCTACTGTTATGGATAAACTTTTAGCACAAAAACCAGCATTAGTGGGTAAATTAAATATGGACGAATTCGCTATGGGCGGTTCTACAGAAAATTCAGCATTTTTTGCTACACATAATCCTTGGAATTTAGATTCTGTACCAGGCGGTAGTTCTGGTGGTAGTGCGGCATCTGTAAGTGCAGGTAGTGCTATTTGGGCTTTAGGTTCAGATACTGGTGGGTCTATTCGTCAACCAGCATCTTTCTGTGGTGTAGTAGGTCTAAAACCAACTTATGGTCGTGTATCTCGTTATGGTTTAGTAGCATTTGCGTCTTCTTTAGACCAAATTGGGCCACTTACTCGTGATGTTACTGACTGTGCAAATATCATGAATGTTATTGCAGGTCATGATGAAAAAGATTCTACATCTATTAATAGTGAAGTTCCTGACTATACAAAATCCTTGGTAAATGATGTTAAAGGTTTAAAAATTGGTTTACCAAAAGAATACTTTATTGATGGTATGGATGAAGATGTAAAAAAAGCTATGAATACAGCTATTGAAGATTTGAAAAAACTTGGTGCTGAATTTGTAGATATTTCTTTACCACATACAGATTATGCTATTTCTACTTACTATCTAATCGCTCCAGCTGAAGCATCTACAAATTTATCTCGTTATGATGGTGTAAGCTATGGTAGCCGTGTAGATGGTGAAGATATTGTAGCTATGATGACTAATACAAGAACTGCAAAATTTGGCCCAGAAGTAAAACGTCGTATTATGATTGGTAACTACGCTTTAAGTGCTGGTTATTATGATGCATACTACTTAAAAGCTTTAAAAGTAAGAACACTTGTAAAACAAGATTTTGATAATGCCTTCAAAGATGTTGATGTGATTTTAGCTCCAGTAGCACCAACACCAGCGTATAAATTAGGTGCAATGTCAAATGACCCATTAAAAATGTATTTAATGGATATCTTCACAGTACCATTGAATTTAGCAGGTCTTCCTGGTATTTCTATTCCATGTGGTATGAGTAAAAATAATATGCCAATTGGTATGCAGTTTATTGGTCGCCCACTTGATGAAGAAACTATTATTCGTGCTGCATATACTTATGAAACAAATCATAATTATGCCAATAAACTTGGTCAGGGGGTAGAATAATGAAATACGAAGCTGTCATTGGTTTAGAAATTCATAGTGAATTAAAAACTAATACTAAAATTTTCTGTAGCTGTGCTACTTCCTTTGGTGCTGAACAAAATACACATGTTTGTCCAGTATGTTTAGGTCTTCCTGGTGTATTACCTGTTGTAAATAAACGTGTAGTAGAATTTGCAATTAAAGCAGGTCTTGCACTTAATTGTACAATTAATAAATTTAGTAAATTTGATAGAAAAAATTACTATTATCCAGATTTACCAAAAAACTTCCAGACATCTCAATTTGACTTACCAATTGCTGAACATGGTTATGTAGATATTGAAGTAGAAGGAAAAACAAAACGTATTCGTGTTACTCGTATCCATATGGAAGAAGATGCAGGAAAACTGGTACATTCTGGTAACACTATCAAAGATTCTGATAGTTCTAATGTAGACTATAACCGTACAGGTGTGCCTCTTATTGAAATCGTATCTGAACCAGATATGCATTCCCCAGCAGAAGCTCGTGCATATATGGAAAAAGTAAAATCTATTTTACAATATATTGATGTATCTAATTGTAAAATGGAAGAAGGAAATTTACGTGCAGACGTAAACGTATCCCTTCGTCTAGTAGGTACAGAAAAATTAGGAACAAAAGTTGAAATGAAAAACTTAAATTCCTTTAAAGTAATTGAAGATGCACTTGAATATGAAATTGAACGTCAAAATGAAGTTCTTGAAGATGGCGGTACTTTAGTACAAGAAACGCGTACTTGGGACGATAGCCGTGGTATAACTTTATCTATGCGTAGTAAAGAAAAAGCACAAGATTATCGTTATATGCCAGAACCAGACCTTGTACCAATTGTAACTACAGATGAACAAATTGAAGAATTCAAAAAAGCACTTCCAGAATTACCAGATGCAAGAAAAGCACGCTTAGTTAATGAATATGGTTTACCAACTTATGATGCAGAAATCATCACAGCTACACGTGCTATGGCAGAATATTTTGATGCAACAGTAAATGCTGGGGCTGACGCAAAACTTGCAGCTAACTGGATTATGGGTGAACTTTCAAAACATTTAAATGCAAATGAACTCACTATTGAAAATACTCCAGTATCTGCAGAAAATTTAGCTGGATTAATTGGTTTGATTGGCAAAGGTACAATTTCTTCTAAAATTGCTAAAACAGTATTTGAAGAAATGTGGACAAGTGGCGATAATCCAGAAAAAATTGTAAAAGATAAAGGTTTAGTACAGATTACTGATACTAAAGCTATCGAAGAAATCGTAGATAAAGCTATTGCGGATAATCCAAAAGCTGTTTCTGATTATCCAAAATCTATGGGCTTTTTAGTAGGTCAAGTAATGAAAGCAAGTAAAGGTAAAGCAAATCCTGGTCTTGTAAATAAAATGATTAAAGAAAAATTAGGTTAATAATTATAAAAAAGCTATTGTATTAGATTTTTAGGTTCTTTGTCAAATGTTGGGGTAAAGGATAGACAAATTTTTGTCTATCCTTTTTCTCTTTTTTAAGTCAAATATAATATTCTTTTCCTAAATCTATCAAATCTTCTTACACCAAAACTTATT
>CAUWIH010000034.1:0-23532 GCA_963558795.1 uncultured Megamonas sp.
AGACCCTTATAGGGTCAGAGCAAACCACCAGTTTAACTGGTGGTTTTGATTTTAAAATAAAATATTGGATATTGTTGATTAATGATACCACTTAGTATAATAATTAGAAGATACTAAAATAATATAAATAAGGATTGATATTATGAGTTATACAGGTTCATTATTTAATTTTTTGACGAATTCTTCATCAGCTTTTCATACAATTTTAAATGCGAAAACACATTTATTAAAGTATAATTTTAAGCAATTAAATTTAGGTGAAGATTGGCAACTAAAAGAAGATGAGCGTTATTTTGTAAGTGTATATGATTCTACTTTAGTGGGTTTTATACCACACAAAAATTTACGTGAAGGTATGAAAATAGCTATTAGTCATAGCGATTTTCCGTGTTTAAAAATAAAACCAAATGCTAGTATTTTAAATAATAAATACGGAAAATTGAATGTAGAAGTATATGGCGGAATGATTTTAAATACATGGTTAGATAGACCTTTATCCATAGCAGGAAAAGTAATGCTAGAAGGAGAAAGTTATTATCAGCCAATTACTAAATTTGTAGATTTTAAACGACCATTGATGACAATTCCGAATTTAGCAATACATATGGATAGAACAATTAATACGGGAAAACAATGGAAAAAACAAAAAGAATTATTGCCACTTGCTTTTTTACAGGATAAAAATGATATAAATACTAATGATGAAGAAAAATTACTTGATTTATTAGCAAAAGAATTATCTTGTGAAAAAACTGAGATTTTAAGTTATGATTTAACAGTTTATCAAGTAGAAACCCCGTATTGTTTGGGTTTTAATGGTGAATTTATCTCAGCACCACGTTTAGATAATATTACTTCTGTAAAAGCTTGTCTTGAGGGAATTATTGCTGATAAGCGTAGACAGGGATTAGATATAATAGTTTTATTTGATAATGAAGAAGTTGGTAGTCGAACTAAACAAGGCGGAGCATCAAATATTTTAGCTAATATTATTGAACGAATTTATTTGGCATTAGGTTATACAAGACAGGCTATTTTGACTGATTTAGCAAAAAGTATGATGTTGTCTTTAGATGTGGCACATGCTATGCACCCTAATTATATAGAAAAAAATGATTTGACGAATAAACCTATATTAAATCAAGGTATAGCTATAAAAATAGCAGCTAGTCAATCATATGCTTGCGATGTAGAGGCTGTGGCAATTATTAAGGCTTTATGTAAGAAATATAAAATAAAATATCAGATGTATGTGAATAATTCAGATATTCCGGGTGGTTCAACTATTGGCTCAATAGCGTCAGCATTGCTTACCATGCGTACTTTAGATGTAGGTGTACCTATATTAGCAATGCATTCAGTAAGAGAAACTATGGGAAAAGATGACCAAAAATCATTAGAAGCTTTAGTAAGGGTATTTTTTGAAGGTTTTTATTAAAATATAGAGGTGATTTTAATGAAAGTTTTAGTAGTAATGCCGTTTAAAGAAAAGCATAAATTGCAAATGCAAGAAGAATTTGCAGACGTTGAATTTATTTATGAATCACAGCCAACACAAGAATTAGTAAATAATGTAGATGGAATTATTGGTAATGTAGCTCCTGATTTACTAAAAACTGCAAATAATTTACAATGGTTGCAATTAAATAGTGCAGGTACGGACGGTTATTGTAGTGAAGGTATATTGCCAACTAAAACAGTATTAACAAATGCTACAGGTGCATATGGATTGGCTTTGTCTGAGTATATGTTAGCAGTATTGTTGGCTATGCAAAAGAAATTATATAAATACTATGACAATCAAAAAGAATTATTATGGCAAGATGAAGGTGAAGTAACTTCTATTTTTAATTCTACGGTATTAATTGTAGGATTAGGTGATATAGGAACTTGTTTGGCTACAAGATTAAAAGTACTAGGTGCAAAAGTTGTGGGAATAAAACGTCGTTTGGGCAATAAGCCTGATTGTGTAGATGAATTAGTTAGTTTAGATAAATTAGATGAATATTTACCCAAAGTAGATATTGTAGCTAATATTTTGCCAGGAACAGAAGCGACTTATCATATTTTTAATGAAAAACGTTTTGCTTTGATGAAAAAAGGTGCATTTTTTATTAATGCGGGGCGTGGCAGTGCCGTTGTAGAAGATGATTTATATGATGCTTTAGTGACTAAGCATTTACAAGGAGCAGCTCTTGATGTAACAGAGATAGAGCCATTACCTAAAGATAGTAAATTATGGCAAGCACCTAATTTGTATATTACACCACATACGGCAGGGCAATATCATTTAGCGAAAACATTAGATAATATAGTAGATATTGCTAGGGAAAATTTACATTTACTGATAGAAGGTAAAGCTTTAAAAAATATTGTGGATTTAAAAACAGGTTATAAACAATAAAAAAAACCGCTAAAATTAATTAAAACTAATTTTAGCGGTTTTTTTTATGCTTTCCAAAGGCTGTGAAGATTGCAATAAGCATAAGCTGCAACAACTTCTTCGCCTTCAATAAGTGCAAATTTAGCTACAGGTGCAGTATTTGGTGTAAGTATTTTACGTTGATTTCCTTTAGTTGTTTCTAAAGAAATCCATTCGATGAAATGTTCAGGTGTCATTGGATGTTCAATAGCGCCTACAGTAATAGTAACGATATTACCTTCTTGAGTAATTACAGGAACGTGTTTTTCTGTAGCTGCGTCAGTAGTACCTGGAATGATTTCAGTCATTTTTTGACCACAACACATAATAGGAACTCCTTTGTTTTTAACAAAGGCAATAATATTACCACAATGAGAACAAATATAGAATTTTTGAGACATAAAAATACCTCCAATCAAAATATATACTAATTAAATTATAGCATTATATATAGATACAGACCTAGCATTTAATGTATTTTGTTGATAAATTTTAGGTCTATTTTGCGGTTTAAAGAAAGCTTTATCATCAAATTCAGTATTGATAATTAATTCCCAAGGTCGATTATCCGGTAATGATGGTAAATTTATGCGATGATTTTCCCAATGTGCATTAATAGCAATATAGATAAAATCATCTTTACCGTCAGCAGTTTTTCCTGTAAGCATTACACAAACTACACGATTGCCTGCTGAAAAATCAAATTGCCAAGGATTTATACCGTGAAGACTGACTGCAGGGTAATTTTGAGGTGTGCCATTACAAGCTCTGCGAAGTAGTGGATGTTCTTTTCGAAAAGCAATTAAATGTTTAAAAAATAAGAACATATCATGGTTTTCTTGAAGTTGTTGCCAATTAATCCAGGAAATATCATTATCTTGGCAATAAGCATTATTATTACCAAATTGAGAATTACAAAACTCATCGCCAGCCAAAAGCATAGGGATACCAATACTACAAAATAAAATAGTAGCAGCATTACGTACCATTTTACGACGTAATTTTAAAATTTCAGGGTCAGAGGTTTCTCCTTCAAATCCACAATTCCAGCTGATATTATCATTAGTACCATCAGTATTATGCCAGCCATTTTCTTCATTATGTTTTTCATTGTAGGAGAATAAATCCCATAAAGTAAAACCATCATGACAGGTAATAAAGTTGATAGAGGCATAATTACCACGATGAGTAGGATTATAGATGTCTTCTGAACCAGCGATACGATTAACGACTGCCTCAGCAAAACCTAAATCACCTTTTAAAAAATGACGTACATCATCACGATAGTGGCCATTCCATTCAGCCCAACGACCATAAGCAGGGAATGTTCCTACTTGATAAAGACCACCAGCATCCCAAGCTTCAGCAATTAAAATAGAATTATTAAGTAGTGGGTCGAATGTTAATAATTCTAATAATGGTGGATTACTCATAGGTGAGCCATCTTGATTACGTCCAAGAATAGAGGCTAAATCAAAGCGAAAACCATCAATATGGTATTCAGCAGTCCAATAACGAAGACAATTTAAAATCATTTGACGAACAATAGGATTATTGCAATTTAAAGTATTACCACAACCACTAAAATTATAATATTCGCCATTTGGCCCTAAAATATAATAGGCTTTATTATCAATACCTTTATAAGAAATATAAGTTCCTTTTTCATCACCTTCAGCAGTATGATTAAATACAACATCAAGAATGACTTTTATATTATTTTTGTGCAATTCTTTGATAAGATTCTTTAATTCGTAATTTTGCATGGAATATTTGCCACTAGCGGCATAACCAGCTTTAGGTGAAAAAAAAGAAATAGGATTATAACCCCAATAGTTTAATAAACGATTACCATTGCTATCATAGCGAACAGTGTCGTTAATAACATCTTCGTTTTCATCAAATTCGAATATTGGTAAAAATTCAACGGCGTTGATACCTAATTCTTTTAAATAAGGGATTTTTTCAATAAATCCAGCATAAGTACCAGGATGTTTTACTTTTGAAGATTCATGACGAGTAAATCCACGAAGGTGTGTTTCATAAATAATTAAATCACTATGGTCAATGCTTTGAGGAATATCGGATTCTAATTCAAAATCATTGATTGTGACTTTTGAACGATATTGAAAAATATTATTTTTATCTGGAAGAATGCCCCATTCATTACGACCAGAAATCATTTTAGCATAAGGGTCTAAGAGGATTTTTTGGCGGTCATAAATATCGCCAGTAGCTTTATCGAATTTGCCATCAATACGAAAACCATATTCAATATTTTCGTAATCTAAATCAAAAACAATCATAGCAAAGACATTACCTACGCGGTAGTGTTTAGGATAAGGTATTGTAGCAAATGGAGTAGGTGCATTATTCTTGAATAGAACTAATTCACAGTTCGTGGCACCAGAAGAATATATACAAAAGTTAACACCACCAGGAACGACGGTAGCCCCATTTAGACGAAAAAAACCGCGTCTAATTTTAAATTGTTTGAATGTACTAGTAGGGAGAATGTCTAATTGCATATAAACACCTCATTATTTGGATAATAGAGTATATTTTTTTATAGCATCATCAACAGATGGAGCTAATTTAACAGTATCAGTAAAGCCTGTTAAATCAAAGATTTCAGATATTTTATCGATAAGACAAACAAAAATAACTTTTGTATTAAGCAATTTTGCTTTATTGGCAATATTAGATAATAAATATAGACCATAATTAGAAATATAAGTGCAATGGGACATATCGATAATAATATTATTAGCCGGCGTAATATTATCTAATATTTTTAATTTAACTTCCGAAGCGGTGGACATATCCAATTTACCTTGAATGGCAACAAGATAAAAGCGCTCATGAGGAAGAGTTTGAATTTTAAAAATAGTGATGACCTCCTTTTTATATAATTAAATAGAATATTATAATAAATTTTGATTATATACAATAGTAAATAAATTTGAAAATCTAGTATATATGTCTACTATGACCCATATATTATTATTGTATAAAAGTTTACATTCTTTTTCAAGTCGTAGTCAATTTGTTAACAAATCAGTTAAAATATTTATAAATTATGTTAACTTATCTAGAAGTTTTAAGACCGCATCTTTAGTGGCTAAATTAGAGGAAAAAGCAGAGCTAGAGCCAGTAGCAATGCCCATTAATAATGCTTGATGATAATCTTTAGTTTGTTTATATCCTGCTAAAAAGCCAGCAATCATAGAATCACCAGCACCAACAGAATTTATAAGTTTTCCTTCAGGAGCACTAGACTGATGGACATTATTGTATTCATCAACAAGAATAGCACCGTCTTTACCTAAAGAAATGAGAACATTTTTAGCGCCTAGTTTTTGAAGTTTTTGTGCATACTGAATAATTTCGGTAGATGTGTTTAATGAAGTATGGAATAATTCTTCAAGTTCATGAATATTGGGTTTGATTAAAAATGGACGAAATTTTAAAGTGTTTAATAATAAATCTTTAGTTGCATCTACGACGATATGAATTTTTTTGGTAGCTAAATGAGTAAGAATTTGTTCATAAATATTATCTGGTAAAGATTGAGGAATGCTACCTGCAAGGATTAAAATATCATTTTCTTGTAATGTATTAAGTTTAGAAAAAAGTTTATCAATAGCTATTTGAGGGATAGTAGGGCCTTGACCATTAATTTCTGTTTCATTTTCAGTAGTTTTTATTTTTACATTTATACGTGAAAAGCTATCGGGTAATGAAATAAAGTCGCACTGGCAACCTAATTTTTGTAATTGACGAATGATTTCTTGACCAGTAAAACCAGCAATAAAACCTAATGCTGTATTGGATATGCCTAAATTTTGTAAAACAATAGAGACATTAATTCCTTTACCGCCACGGAGTACTTGTTCATAAGCTACACGATTAATATCGCCTATATTCAATTTAGGGAGACGTACAATATAATCAATAGCAGGATTAAAAGTTACAGTATATATCAAAAAAATACCTCCTTGGGAAAAATATTATTAGAATTTATCGTTTAACTAAATATATTATATAAAAAATATATGATAAAAAAAGATTATTTTTGTAAAAAACAAATGTATTTTTGAATACAAGTTGAATAATATATATAGGTAGTTTTCTAGTAGTTATATTTAAGATATAATTTAATTAATAGTTATAATATAAATATATTAGGAAGTGAACGAATGGGAAGTAACAAGAATCATAAATTTAAACAATATACATTAAAGTATATATATTTATTTATAGGTGCAATCATTACTGCGGTCGGATTAGAGATTTTTTTAATACCTAATAATATTATTGATGGTGGTGTAGTAGGGATTTCTATTATGTTAAGTGCCATTACAGGATTGCCGTTTGGTGCATTTTTAATTTTGATAAATTTACCGTTTTTATATTTAGGATATAGACATATTGGTAAAGCTTTTGCTATGGCGACTACTTTTTCAGTAATTTCATTATCTATTTGGTCGAGTGTATTTTTGCCAATAGTGCCAGTAACTAATGATTATTTTTTAGCGGCTGTTTTTGGCGGAATTATCACGGGAACAGGTGTAGGGATAATTATTCGTAACGGTGGTTCATTAGATGGTACAGAAATAGTAGCTATTTTAACGGATAAAAAAACGGTATTTTCTGTTGGCGAAATCGTAATGTTTATAAATTTATTTATTTTAAGTAGTGCAAGTTTAGTTTTTGGCTGGGATAAGGCGATGTATTCATTAGTTGCATATTTTGTTATAGCAAAGATGATTGATGTTGTTTTAAAAGGTTTAGAAGAAACTTATTCGGTAATGATTGTTACTTCACAACATGTAGATATTTTAAATAAATTGATGTTAGAGATGGATAAAGGTGTAACTGTTCTTCATGGTGAAGGTGGTTATTCACAAGAATCAAGAAAAATATTGTATTGTGTTGTTACAAGATTAGAAATAGATAAATTAAAAAATGTTGTTTTAGATGTAGATGAATCAGCTTTTGTTACGATAAATCCTGTAAGTGATATTGTTGGTGGTAGATTGAGAATAAAAAAACAGCATTAAATATAAAATGTATAGTAGTAGATAGGAATTTTATTGGTATACGCGGAATAAGTATATATAATGCTTATTTATAAGGAGAAAATAATAGAATATTTTTGAATAATGAGTCAGTTAGAATACTTGACTAGGTAATAAGTAGAGAATTATAATACAATATATAAGGGAAACTTATGGTTTTTTAATTAATGATAGATATAATATATAAACACATAGTTTAAATTTATAGTATATAGATGCAAGGTATTAAAGGTATTAGAGGATTTATCTTAAAATAATAATAATTTATTAGTTATTATATATATAAGTATTGGGTCTAAAACATTATTTTTCATAAAGATGATTAGTTGGGGAAAAGTAAGTGTACATAGGTCTAGTATTTAATTTATTTTAGGAGGGGTACCGTGGAAAAGTATAGTTCTATTTGGGACATGTACCAAAAAAAAGGAATGAGTCGCCGTTCTTTTATCAAAGCTTGTACAGCAATGGCTGCTATGTTGGGGATAGCACCAAATATGTTATCTGAAGTTGTAGAGGCTGCTGAAAAAAGATTACCAGTAGTAGTATGGCTACATGGTCACGAATGTACAGGTTGTAGTGAAGCTTTCATTCGTTCTGGCGCACCAATGACTTCTGATGTAGTTTTAAATATGATTGCATTAGAATATGATGATACTTTAGCAGCAGCAAGTGGACAGCCATTTGAAGAACATTTGCAAGAAATCATTAAAGCTTATGATGGACAATATATTTTGGCTGTAGAAGGTGCTGTACCGGTTCTTGCTGATTCTGGTTATTGTATGGTAGGTGGACATGCATTTATCGATCAATTAAAAGAAGCTGCTGCTCATTGTGCAGCTATCATTAATTATGGTTCTTGTTCTGCTTGGGGTGGGATCCAGGCTGCTAGACCAAATCCAACAGAATCAACTGGTGTTCCTAATATTGTAGGTGATAAACCAATTGTTAATGTTCCGGGTTGTCCACCAATTCCAGAAGTAATGACTGGAGTTATTGCTCATTATGCTATGTTTGGTAAATTACCACCATTAGATAGTGAAGGTCGTCCAAAACAATTTTTTGGAAATCGTCTACATGATACATGTTATCGTCGTCCGTTCTTTGATGCAGGTTTATTTGCTGAAGATTTTAATGACAAGGGTGCAAAAGCAGGTTGGTGCTTATATAAATTAGGTTGCCGTGGACCTGAAACATATAGCTCTTGTGGTAATCTTCGTTGGTGGAATGGATTATCTTATCCTGTTCAATCTGGTGCGGGTTGCATTGGTTGTACAAATAAAAATTTCTGGGATGAAGATCCATTATATGAACGTATACCAGATGTTCCTGGTATCAGTAGCTTAGGTCTTGGTAATATTGATAAAGTAGGTAGCGTTGCTCTTGGGGCAATGGCTGTAGGTATTGCTGGACATGCGGCAGCATCTGCTATTCAAAAGAAAAAAAGAGATGCAGCTGAAGCAAAAAATAGCTCTGAAAGAAAGGACGGTTAATAAATAATGGCACATATAGTAGTAGACCCAATAACACGTATAGAAGGTCATTTACGCGTAGAAATTGAAGTAGCAGGTAATAAAGTAACAGATGCAATTTCTAGTGGTACAGCTTGGCGTGGTTTGGAAATAATTGCAAAAAATCGTGATCCTCGTGATTTATGGGCATATATTCAACGTATTTGTGGTGTATGTACTAGTTCACATTCTCTTGGTTGTGTTCGTGCAGTAGAAGATGCGTTAGGTATAAAAATTCCTAAAAATGCCAATTATATTCGCAATATTATGGCAGCAACACTCAGTATTCATGACCATTTAGTACATTTTTATCATTTACATGCTTTAGATTGGGTAAGCCCGCTTGAAGCATTAAAAGCTGATCCAGCGGCTACAGCTAATTTACAAAATGCAGTATTAGCTAATTATAAATTACCATTTAAAGGACCGTCTGATTACGATTTTTCTGCTTATCCAAAAGATTTTCCTAAAGCAACAGCGGCTTATTTCCAAGCAATTAAAGATAAAGTGCAAGGTTTAGTTTCTGGTGGCCAATTAGGTATTTTTGCAGCTAATTGGTGGGATCATCCAGATTATCAAATTTTACCACCTGAAGTTCATTTAATGGCTATTGCTCATTATTTAAATATGCTTGATAAACAACGTGAAATCGTTATTCCACATGTTATTTTCGGTGGTAAAAATCCTCATCCACATTATGTAGTAGGTGGTATGCCATGTGCTATTTCTATGGATGAAATGAATGCTCCTATAAATAGTCAGCGTTTAGCAGCAGTAGAAACATCTATTCAATTAAGTATGGACTTAGTAAATAATTTTTATTTACCAGATTTATTAGCTATTGGTCATATTTATGCTCAAAAAGGTTTAGTTAGTGGTGGTGCTGGTCTTGCTAAAGAGTGTGTACTTGGTTTTGGAGCATTCCCAGAAGAACCATTTGCTGGCACATCTAATGGTGGCGATTGGTTCAATCAAATTATGGTTCATTGTAATGCTGTAGTTGAAAACTTTGGTGCTGGTGTAATGAATGCTAAAGTTACTGAAGTTACAGCTGATGACTTAAAAGATCCAGAAGTATTAACTGAAGCTACAACACACGCTTGGTATAAAGATGGAGAAGCTCTTCATCCTTGGGTTGGTAAAACAGAAGCTGATTATACTGGCGATAAAAATGGCAATAAACGTCATTGGGATCAGCTCAATGAAAAAGGTAAATATTCTTGGATTAAAACCCCATTATGGCGTGGCAAAATGGCTGAAGTTGGCCCTCTTGCTCGTTATATTATTGTATATACAAAAGTTAAACAAAATCTTATTCAACCAAATTGGGCAGAAAAAATGATTGTTGATCAAATTGATGCTATTTCTAAATTGTTAAATGTAGCACCAGAAGTATGGTTACCATCTACACTTGGTCGTACAATTGCTCGTGGTTTGGATGCTCAACTTAATGCAAGTATGAATAAGTATTTCTTTGATAAACTTGTTAAAAATATTGCAGCTGGAGATACTGATACAGCTACAACAACAAAATGGGATCCATCTACATGGCCAACAGAAGAAGTAAAAGGTGTAGGTCTTTATGAAGCTCCTCGTGGTGCACTTAGCCATTGGATTGCTATTAAAGATAAAAAATGTAGCAATTATCAAGCTGTTGTACCAACTACATGGAATGCTTGTCCACGTGATGAAGTGGCAGGTCAAGGTGCTTTTGAACGTGCTATGATGGATACAACAGTAAAAATTCCAGAAAAACCATTAGAAATTGTCAAAGCTATACGTTCTTTTGACCCATGTATAGCTTGTGCTACTCACTTATATGATGCGAAGGGAAGAACAATAAGTACAGTAAATACTGACCCTTATATTAGGGGTGGTTTAAATGGCTAAATTAGTACATCCAAAAGGACAGTTAAAAAAATATTATATTTTTAGTCCATTCTTAAGAATTTTTCATTGGATTATGGTTGGGTGTATTTTCGGATTGTTTATTACTGGTCTATTTATTATGGATCCTATTTCAGGTGGTCCAGGTCATGAACCTACTTTTGCCGATTGGCGTTTATCAGTAGATTTATTGCGTAATATTCATTTCTTATTGGGTTTTGTATTTACAGCTTCATTTGTTTTACGTATTTATGGTTGGATTATAAATCGTGGAGACCGTCTCTTACCAAAGTTCTGGACTACGAAATATATGGAAGAAACAGTAGAAGTAGCAATGCATTATGGTTTATTAAAATATTCACATAAACCATATTTGCGTAATCCACTAGCTCGTGGTTCTTATTTAGCTTTGTACATTATGGTTTTTGTAGAAATTGTAACAGGTTTTGCAATGTATTTTATGCCAAATTCTACAGGTATACCAGCGTCCATTTTTGGTTGGTCTATCGGTATGTATGGTGAAATGATTTTCCATTGGGTACATCATTATTTTGCTTGGTTTATTATGTTCTTTGTTGTGGGTCATGTATATATGGTATTCAGAGCAGATTTAATGGAACGTGAAGGCGAAGCATCAAGTATGTTCTCAGGAACAAAAACTTTGGCACATATTCCAGCAGATATCGATGATTTGAAAGATAAAAACGGACATATTGCCAAAGATTAAGGAGATGACAGGCTGTGTGTCTTACTTGTGGTTGTCTTTTCGGAGGAAAGGGCAATAAATTAAGATTTAAAGTGGAAGGATATACAAGCGAAAATATTAAAGAATTAAAAGAATCTTTGCTTGGTCTTCCAGGTGTATATAACGTTCATATTCATGCGCATAACGGTGAAACAACGATTAATTATAATCCTGCAAAAACACCGCTAACACAGTTGACAGCTGAATTTTCTCAGCGTGGGTTAACTGCTCTGTTATAAGGAGAAAAAACAGTCGGGTTTTTACCCGACTGTTTTATTATTCAAATGCATGAAATGGCATTAGCAGAAGGTATATTAGATATTGTTTTATCTTATGCCGAAAAAAGTGAAGCTAAAAAAATTACTGAGATTTCTATTTTAATTGGTGAAATGACGGGAGTAGTAGATGAATCATTAGAATTCTGTTTTACTTCGATAGCAAAAGGAAGTAAAGCTGAAAATGCTAAGCTTGTTTTAAAACATATTCCTTTGGTGGCAAAATGTTTAGATTGCAATACCGAAACTAAAATAGAAAGATATAATTTTACTTGTCCGAAATGTGGTTCAGTGCGCATGGAAACTATATCAGGACGAGAGCTTCGAGTTGAATCTTTGGAGGTAGATTGATATGGATATTCCTGTAATGCAAGATATTTTGGGAAGAAATGACGAAATAGCCGGTAAAAATAAAGTTTTATTTGATAAACATAATATTTTAGCAATAAATTTATTGGGCTCTCCAGGTTCGGGAAAAACTACATTACTTGAGCGTACAATTGCTAATTTAAAAAATGATTTACGTTTAGCTGTAATTGAAGGTGATTTATTTACAGATAAAGATGCAGATAGAATAGCGAAACATAATGTACCTGTAATTCAAATTAATACTAATGGTGGTTGTCATTTAGATGCTCCAATGGTGGAAGAGGTATTAAAAGATTTAAATTTAGATGAAATCGATGTAATTATTATTGAAAATGTTGGTAATCTTGTTTGTCCTGCTGAATTTGTGGTAGGTGAAGATATGAAAGTTACAGTGCTTAGTATCACAGAAGGTGATGATAAACCATTGAAATATCCGATTATCTTTAAAGAATCTCAAGTTGCTATTTTAAATAAAGTAGATATTTTACCATTTACTAATTTTGATATGGAAGCGGCTAAACATGATTTGAAATGTATTCACCCACAAATTGAAATTATGGAAACAGCAGCAGTTAAAGATTTGGGTATAGATAAATGGTGTGATTTTATTCGTAGTGAATTTAAACAAAAACAAGAACGTTTAAATATGGGAGAATAGTTATGGCAGAGATTTCAGTCGTAGGCATTGGTAATATCATTATGCAAGATGAAGGTTTTGGCGTAAGATGTGCAGAGTATTTGCAGACTATTACAGATTATCCAGATTTTGTACAAATTATTGATGGTGGGACTTTGGGCATGGATTTAATGCCATATATTGCTGGTAGCAAAAAATTATTATTAATTGATGCAATTAATGTCGATGCACCTATTGGGAGTTTTCATAGTTTTAGTGGTGATGAGTTAAATGCTTATTTTAAGGATAAAATATCTGTACATGATTTAGGCGTTAATGATATGTTAGCCGTATTAAAAATTACAGATAATCCTATTGAAGAAGTTGTCGTAATGGGAATAAAACCAGCGGTTGTTTCTATGGGGTTAGATATGACAAAAGAAATCGCAGATAAAGTGCCTGAAGTAGCTCAAAAAGCTAAGGAGCTAGTGGACAAATGGGTAGCAGAATATCAAAAATAAATGAAAATATAACTAGGTATCAAATTCGTGTGCAAGGTATTGTGCAAGGTGTAGGCTTTAGGCCATTTATTTATCGTTTAGCAATGGAAAAGGGCTATTATGGTTACGTATTAAATGATGTCGAAGGTGTTTTAGTAGAAATCCAAGGCGAAAATTTAGCTATAGAAGATTTTTGTAGAGCTATTAAAGTAAAAGCACCAAAAGCTTCATACGTAGCAAAAGTAAGTTATCATGAAATGCCGATAGATATAGATGATATAGCATTTATTATTAGAAAGAGTCCCCAAGGAGCAACGAAAGAAACGCTTATTTCACCAGATTTAGCTATTTGTGAAGATTGTAAGCGAGAAATAAAAACTAAAACAGATAGACGTTATGAGTATGCGTTTACGAATTGTACGAATTGTGGTCCTCGTTTTTCAATCGTGCAAGACATTCCGTATGACCGTAAGTATACAACGATGAAAGCTTTCAAAATGTGTGATAAATGTCAGAAAGAGTATGATAATCCTTTAGATAGAAGATTTCATGCTCAGCCTAATGCTTGTGATACATGTGGGCCACAATATAGTTTAGTCGTAGATAAATTATATCAAGGTAAGGAAAGTATCAAAAAAGCGTATGAACTTATAAAACAAGGCAAAATTTTAGCGGTAAAAGGTATTGGTGGTTATCATCTTGTTTGTGATGCTAAAAATAATCAAGCGGTAACGACTTTACGTAAACGTAAAATCCGTGAAGATAAACCATTTGCCGTAATGGCTACCAATTTAAATACTATTAAAAAATTATGTATAGTAAACCGTAAAGAAGAAGACTTATTAAATTCTGTAATGGCACCGATTGTATTACTAAAAAAAGCAAAAACTTATGATTTAGCAGAGCAAGTAGCACCACAAAATGCGTATCTTGGTGTAATGATGGCATATGCGCCGATTCACTATTTATTATTACAAGATGATGATGTATTTGTAATGACTAGTGCTAATCTAAGTGATGAGCCAATTGTTTATCAAGATGAAGAAGCGAAAACTCATTTAAGTGCTGTAGCAGATTATATATTATGTCATAATCGTGTGATTCATACACGTGTAGATGATTCAGTAGCTAGAGTTTTTCATGAAAAACAAATGCTTGTAAGAAGAAGTAGGGGTTATGCACCAGCACCATTATTTTTACCAGATAATTTAATCAGTGATAAATCAGTTCTTGCTTGTGGACCTGAGCTTAAAAATACTTTTTGTATGACGAAAAAACATCAGGCTTTTTTAAGTCAGCATATTGGCGATTTAGAAAATATGGCGGTAAATAATGCTTATAAAGCAAGTATTAAGTTATTTAAGCGATTATTTACGATTGAGCCAAAAATAATTGCTTGTGATATGCACCCAGAATATTTTTCTACTAAATGGGGTAAAGCTTATGCAAAAGAACATAATCTTCCAATTATACAAGTGCAACATCATCATGCTCATATAGCATCAGTGATGGCAGAGCATAATTTACAAGAAAATGTAATTGGCGTGAGCTTAGATGGTACAGGATTTGGCGAAGATGGACACATTTGGGGCGGAGAGTTTTTACTTGCGAATTTAGCTACATATAAAAGAAAAGCACATTTTCGTTATATGCCACTTCCAGGTGGAGCAAAAGCAGTAAAAGAGCCTTGGCGATTAGCTTTGTGGGTAGCATATAGTTTATATGGAGAAGCTATTAAAGAAAAATATCCAGAATTATTAAAAACTAATTGGCAGTTATTAATACAGGCAACAAAACAAGGTTTTAATGCGCCAGTTACTTCTAGTGCAGGTAGAGTTTTTGATACAGTAGCTAGTTTATTAGGTATTTGTCATAAGATAAATTATGAAGGTCAAGCAGCTATTGAACTTGAAAAAATTGCATATACTTATGAAAAAAAAGTACAAATATTGCCGTATAAAATAGAAAAAAATCAAGATGATATGTATATTATTGATTTTATGCCGTTATATGAAACTATTTATGAGTTAAAGCAAAATTATTCTATTGCATATATAGCAAAAGCTTTTCATGTTACTATGGCGAAGGCTATTTGTGAGATGATAGTTTTACTTAGTAAAGAAACTAAACTAGCTAAAATAGTATTAAGTGGTGGAGTTTGTCAAAATATTACGTTGATGAATTTAATTTATCAAGAATTAGAGCGCAAATATGATATATATATCAATGAAAAAGTACCAACTAATGATGGTGGAATAGCATTAGGTCAAATGGCGGTAGCTTTAACTCGTTATCAACAAGATTTAGGTTGAAGATAATATAAGTATAAATAAAAATAGATGGGAAGGATTTGTATGTGCTTAGCAGTACCTGCAAAAATTATTGAGAAAAAAGAAATGATGGCTACTGTGGAGGTAGAAGGTATTCGCCGAAATATTAGTTTGATGTTATTGCCAGAAGCTAATACAGGTGATTATATTTTAATGCACGCAGGATTTGCTATTCAAGTTATAGATGAAGAAGAAGCAAAAATTACTAGCGAATTGTTGAAAGAGGTGCTGGGAAGTGAGCCAACAGGCAATGCAGACAAAACAGATAGCACAGTTCTTGCTTAAAGAAATAGATAGATTAGTAGATAGAC
This sequence comes from uncultured Megamonas sp., assembly GCA_963558795.1. Taxonomy (GTDB): domain Bacteria; phylum Bacillota; class Negativicutes; order Selenomonadales; family Selenomonadaceae; genus Megamonas. Next base: position 16,045 of record CAUWIH010000034.1, read on the forward strand.
CTATTCGTTTAATGGAAGTCTGTGGTACGCATACGGTAGCTATCTTTAGAGCGGGCATACGCCAATTATTACCAGAAAAAGTAGAGTTAGTAAGTGGCCCGGGTTGCCCTGTATGCGTAACGCCAAATGATTATTTGGATACAGCGATTGCTTATGCTAAACAAAAAGATGTGATAATTACAACTTTTGGTGATATGTTGAAAGTGCCAGGTACTTCATCAAGTTTAAACAAAGTGAAAGCTGAAGGGGCAGATATTAGAATTATTTATTCGCCATTAGATAGTTTACAAATCGCTAAAGATAATCCCATGAAAAAAGTTATTTTTTTGGCAGTAGGATTTGAAACGACTTCACCAACAGCGGCGGCTACAATACTTGCAGCCAAACAACAAAATATACAAAACTTTTTTGTCTTAACAGCACATAAATTGACTCCGCCAGCAATAAAAGCTTTATTAAGTGATGAAAATATAAAAATTGATGGCTTTTTATTACCTGGACATGTATGTGTAATTACGGGTGAAGAACCTTTTGAGTTTATTGCTAAGGATTATCATTTACCTGCAGTGATAGCTGGATTTGAGCCAATAGATATTTTGCAATCTATTTATTTATTAGCAAAACAGCTTCATGAAGGTAGAGCTGAAATTGAAAATGAATATAAAAGAGTAGTAAAAACAGTAGGTAATCAACATGCTAAAAATTTAATGAATATGGTTTATACCAAATCTCCAGCAAATTGGCGTGGATTGGGCATGATTAATGATTCAGGTCTAGATGTTGCAAAAGATTTTGCAGAATTTGATGCACTAAAAATGATCCCTGTAGAAAAAGAAGAGTCTAAAGAAGCAAAAGGCTGTCGTTGTGGAGAGGTACTTCGTGGACTAAAAAAACCAACAGATTGCCCACTATTTGGTAAAGTTTGTACCCCACAACATGCAGTTGGTTCATGTATGGTTTCAGTAGAAGGAACTTGCGCGGCATGGTATAAATATGGCTCAAGAGTTTTTCATTTTGAATAAATTAATCTATAACACTTAGGTGGTGGCGATATTGTCCGAAATTTTAAATCAAGATGTGATAACAATGGCGCATGGCAGTGGCGGAGCGGCAGGCCATGAACTTATGGAAAAAGTTTTATTACCAGCTTTTGATAATCCTATTTTACGAGAAATGCATGATGGAGCTAAGCTTGATTTAGCAACGAATAAAATAGCATTTACAACTGATTCTTATGTAGTAAAACCATTATTTTTTGCTGGAGGAAATATTGGTAAATTAGCTATATGTGGTACGGTAAATGATTTAGCGATGACAGGAGCTATTGCCAAATATATTTCTGTAGGCATGATAATTGAAGAAGGTTTTCCTTTAAAAGATTTAAAGGAAATTGTAAAAACTATGCGTAAAGCGGCTGATGAAGCTGGTGTATATATAGTTACGGGTGATACTAAAGTTGTAAATAAAGGTTGCGTGGATGGTATTTTTATTAATACTGCAGGTGTAGGTGAACGCATAGCTGGTGTAGATATTTCTCCACTAAAAGCAAAGGCAGGACAAAATATTATCGTAAGTGGCTATTTAGGCGACCATGCGGCAACTATCATGGCTCATCGTCATAATTTAGAATTACCGAGTATCATAAAAACAGATTGTGCACCACTTAATCATATGGTAAAAGATATGTTAAATATAGCACCAAATATTGCGGTACTTCGTGACCCAACACGTGGCGGAGTGGCAGCAGTATTGAATGAAATTGCAACTCAGGCACAAGTTGGTATTTTATTAGAAGAAGAAAAAATACCTGTACGTGAAGAAGTACAAGGTTTTTGTGATATTTTAGGATTTGACCCACTTTATTTAGCAAACGAAGGAAAAGTAATTGCTTTTGTAAATGAAGAAGATACCGATAAAGTTTTAGCTGTAATGCGTGAACATGAATATGGCAAAGAAGCTAGAATTATCGGTAAAGTAATAGATAAAGCCATTGGGGAAGTAGGGCTACGTACAAGTATTGGTGGTATTCGTATAGTAGATATGCCTCAAGGGGAACAAATTCCTCGTATTTGTTAAATTTTTAGACAAAATCTAATAAAAAATGTTTTTTTGGTTGACAAAACTCTTAGTGGCTTTTATAATATTATAAGTCAATAAGATATAGGGGTATCGCCAAGTTGGTAAGGCACAGGTTTCTGAATCCTGCATGCGTTGGTTCGAGTCCAGCTACCCCTGCCATTTAGAAATTTACGTCGCTTTTATAGCGACGTTTTTTTATGTTTAATATAAAAATAAAAAAAGCGGCAACAAATGAGTAAAATTATTTGTTGCCGCTTTTTGTTATAAAGTTATTTGTTTTTTATGTGGTCAAAATATTTTTTAGTTTCAAAGGAGATTACACCAGAAAGAGCGATTAAAGCTATTAAGTTTGGAATCGCCATAAGACCATTTACGATATCGGCAAGTATCCAAATTGCTTCAAGTTTTAAGAATGCACCAGAAGCAACTAAACAGATGAAGATAATACGATAAGGTAAGATACCTTTTATACCAAATAAATATTGGCAAGCACGTTCACCGTAATAATTCCAGCCTAAGATAGTAGTAAAAGCAAATAGTGCAAGCGAAATAGTAAGGAAGATACCACCCAAGAAGCCATAATCCATAGTAAAGGCAGTATTAGTCATAGCAGCACCAGATAAGTCGCCACACCATACACCCGTTAAAATTAAAGTCAAGCCAGTCATACTACAAATAATAATAGTATCAATAAATGTACCTGTCATCGAAATAAGACCTTGTTCAGCAGGCCAATGAGTTTTGGCAGCAGCGGCAGCAATTGGAGCAGAACCAAGACCGGATTCATTAGAAAATACTCCACGAGCAATACCATTTTTCATTGCCATCATAATAGTAGAACCAGCAAAACCACCAACGGCAGCTTGTCCATTAAAAGCACTGTCAATAATCATATAAACAGCAGCAGGAACATCGGAGATATGAAGTAAGATAATACCAAAGCAAGTGATGAAATATAAAACCGCCATAAAAGGAACAATAGCAGAAGCAGCACGAGCAATACTTTTCAATCCACCAAGAGTGATACCAGCAACTAAAAGTGTAAGAATAATATCAGTTATGTAAACTGGAATATTAAAAGTAAATGACATACTATCAACAATAGCATTTACTTGAGCAAATGTACCAATACCAAAGAATGCTACTAAAATACAAAAAACAGCAAAAATGATAGCTAAAGGACGATATTTTTTTCCCATACCTAATTCGATATAATACATTGGACCGCCAGCTATTTGACCAATTTCATCTTTAGAACGGTATTTTATAGCGAGTAATCCTTCGGCATATTTAGTAGCCATACCAAAAAATGCAGCTATCCACATCCAAAAGATTGCACCTGGGCCACCGACTTCTACAGCAGTAGCAACACCAACGATATTCCCAGTACCTACAGTAGCCGATAAAGCCAAACAAAGAGCTTTAAAACTACTAATATCGCCATCACCTTTATTTTTAGCTTTTAGAATTAATTTTATAGCTAAAGGTAATTTAAAAATCTGTACTAGTTTTAAACGTAAAGTTAAAAAAATACCAGTACCAACTAATAAGATGATTAATGGTGGTCCCCAAAGGAAACTATCGATAGCAGAAATAATGGAAAAAAAGTCCATAAGTAATATCCTCCTTTAGAATAAATACATTTGTTTAATGTTATGATACAAAAATATTTTCTATCATAACATAAAAAAATACAAATGTCACTGCAAAAAGCACAAAAATACAAATTAAATGCATTTTTTATTTAAAAAAGTGTAATTATGACGATAAAAATAATATAATTATGATAAAATAAGAATATTTGTATATATTTAAATTAAAATTTAAAATAATTGGACATTTATTTGGAAATATAATGAATAAAATCAAATCAAAATTCATTTAAATAGTATTTTAATATAGATTAATTGCTTAGAATGCCCAGAAATGATACAATATTAAGAAGGATAAGGAGGAACGACATGAGCAATTTTGATGAAAATATAAATAATAATATAGATATTAAAGATGACGAAACAATAAAGATTCATTTAGATGAAGAAAGTGCAGAAGTTACAGCAGTAAAAGGTGATTATGGTGCCAATCAAATCCAGATTTTAGAAGGATTAGAGGCTGTTCGTAAGCGTCCTGGTATGTATATCGGTAGCACTTCATCTCGTGGATTACATCATTTAGTATATGAAGTTGTAGATAATAGTATTGATGAAGCTTTAGCTGGCTATTGTTCTCATATAGAGGTAACAATTCATAAAGATAATAGTATTACAGTAACAGATAACGGACGTGGTATTCCTGTTGATATGCACGAAAGTGGTATGCCAGCTGTTGAAGTTGTACTTACAGTATTACATGCTGGAGGTAAATTCGGTGGTTCTGGGTATAAGGTATCAGGTGGTCTACATGGTGTAGGTGTATCTGTAGTAAATGCTTTAAGCACCAAAATGGATGTAAAAGTAAAACGCGATGGTAAAGTTTACGGCATTAGTTTTGCAAAAGGTGTAACTCAAGAACCATTAACAGTTATAGGTCAAACAGAAGAAACAGGTACTTCCGTACATTTTGTACCAGATGCAGATATTTTTGATGAAATTGTTTATGATTATGACACATTAAGACATCGTTTACGTGAATTATCCTTCTTAAATAGAGGTATTACGATTATTTTAACTGATGAACGTGGTGAAGAAGTTCGTAAAGAAACTTTCTATTTTGAAGGTGGTATTAGTTCTTTTGTTGAACATTTAAATCGTAATAAAGAAGTAATAAATCCAGAGCCTGTATATTTTAATGGCACAAAAGATACAACTGTAGTAGAAATTGCTATGCAATATAATACAAGTTATAGCGAAAATATCTATAGTTTCGTAAATAATATCAATACTGAAGAAGGCGGTACTCATTTAGCTGGTTTTAGAAGTGCACTTACACGTGCAGCGAATGATTTTGCTCGTCGTCAAGGTATTATAAAAAATAATGAAGATAATTTAGTTGGTGAAGATATTCGTGAAGGTTTGACTTGTGTAATTAGTATAAAACTTCGTGAACCACAATTTGAAGGTCAGACAAAAACAAAACTTGGTAACTCTGAAGTACGTGGTATTGTTGATTCTATTGTTACAGAAGGTTTATCTGAGTATTTTGAAGAAAATCCAGTTATTTCTAAAAAGATAATTGAAAAATCTATTATGGCTTCACGTGCTAGAGAAGCAGCTCGTAAAGCTCGTGAATTAACTAGACGTAAAAATGCTTTAGAAGTAAGTTCACTTCCAGGTAAATTGGCAGATTGCTCAGTAAAAGATCCTGAACAAGCTGAAATTTATCTTGTCGAAGGTGATAGTGCCGGCGGTAGTGCAAAACAAGGCCGCGACCGTCGCTTCCAAGCTATTTTGCCACTTCGTGGTAAAATCTTAAATGTAGAAAAAGCTCGTTTAGATAAAATTTTAAATAACGAAGAAATTCGTACTATGATTACTGCTTTTGGTAGTGGTATTGGTGCAGAATTTGATATTACAAAACGTCGTTATGGTAAAATCATTATTATGACTGATGCTGATGTCGATGGTGCACATATTCGTACTTTATTATTGACATTCTTCTATCGTTATATGAAACCACTTATTGAAAATGGTCATGTATATATTGCTCAACCACCTCTTTATCAAATTAGAAAAGGTCGTAGTCATTGGTATACGTATAGTGATGAAGAATTGGCTAAAAAATTAGATGAAATTGGTCGTGACGGTATAGCAGTACAACGATATAAAGGTCTTGGTGAAATGAATCCTGAACAACTTTGGGAAACCACTATGGATCCAGAAAAACGTACAGTATTACAGGTGCAACTTCGTGAAGCAGAAGAAGCAGATGCAATATTTACTATTTTAATGGGTGATAAAGTAGAGCCTCGTCGTCGTTTTATTGAAGAACATGCTAGTCTCGTTAGAAATTTAGACCTATAATAAATAAAAAAGGCTTGAGTGTACTTTTTAATATACATTCAAGCCTTTTTGTTTATTTTTAACGAATGTTATTTAGTTGATTTACAAGTTCTGTACTGTTTTCATTATTAGTTACAACCATAATAGCTTGTTTGCCCATATAAATAGTATTACCACTTAAATAAGCTGTGGCTGGATTTTGAGGATTATTGTGATAAACAGCTGCCAAATTACCTGCGATAAGGTATGCGCGTTCTTGACTGCTCATATCATTAGCAGGTGTTGGTGTAAAAAATTTAGTGTCTTTTATATAAATAGAGCCATCTTTACCATCAACATGAATAGCGTTGTTGCTATATTTAGTTAATTTATCAGCATAATTGTCACGACGAGATTGATGACTAGGATGGTCTGATGGTGAGAATAACTCTCCTACGAAATTTTTATTTGATTCTCCCATTTTATCCATAAAACGTTGCCATGTAGCAGCACCAGCTCCAATATTATATCCTGCTCCTACAGTATAATTGAAGGCGATATCATCGGCTTCTTGTTCTTGATTTTTAGTGATACCTTTAGCAATCATATTATTAGCCAAAACATTAGTGCCAATAATGGAGAGTAGGTCTGGATTTTGTGAGGCATAAAGATTAGCAAGTAATTTTACAGAAAAGCTTTTTTTAGCTGAACTTTGAACATGCTTTTCCTCACCATGAGCAAGTTCATGACCAATAACAATCGCCAATTCATCTTCGTTGTTATTTAATAGTTTAAACATACCAGTATTTACACTTAAATTATGTCCTACAGTACAAAACGCATTATATTCTTCATTAGGATTTACAAAATAATTATAAGGTTTTTCTTTAATTTCAGGGTCGGAAAGTGAAATAGAATAAGTTAAACGACTCATAATATTATCTAATAAATTATTGTAATACGGGTCAGTATTTTCTCCGAGTTTTGTTTTTATTTGATTAAAGTATTCATTACGACCATCATTATCAAGATAATTAAGTTGTTGTTCTAGTTGTTGATATTGAATACCAGTGATAGCAACAGCGCCAATAGCATTGCCCCAATTAAAAGCATAAGCAGAATGATTAGGTAAAATAGTATAGGAAATAGAAAAGCCTAAAGATAAAGCAATTCCTGTAGATAATAGTTTTTTATAAGCTTTAGAGCGCATAATATCCCTTCTTTCCATAGAGTATATATTAATTATAATCTATCCTAATATAAATAAGAATTAAATTTAAATTAAAAAAAACAAAAAAATATAAAAAAGGTGTTGACATTTAAATCAGAGTTAGATATAATAATCAACGTTGTCGATGAGCAACAAACTTCATAAAGAGTTTTGAAAACAACAAAACAAACAAACTAAAAAAGTTTGAAAAAAGTTGTTGACAAAACAAAAATTATGAAATATAATATTAAAAGTCAGCTCGCAAGAGCTTACGAGAAATGT